>CANGRU010000008.1 GCA_947456315.1 Beijerinckiaceae bacterium
ATACGGATCAAAACGAATTCACCTATCTGCGTGCCTCCTACGATATTGAAAGTGCGGCGGGAAAGATTCACGCGGCGCATCTGCCGCAAATCCTTGCGGCGCGGCTTTATATCGGGCGGTGATTCATGGCGGCGCGCCAGCAACTCCAGACCGGCACAGTTCTCGACGGCTTTACCATTGGCGAGAAAATCCACTCGGGCGGCATGGCCTCGCTGTGGCGTGTCACCAAGCCCGGCATTGATATTCCCATTGTCATGAAAGTGCCGACCATTCTCGATGGCGAGGATGCGACCATTATCGTCGGCTTTGAAATGGAAGCGATGATCCTGCCGCGCCTGTCGGGCGTGCATGTGCCCAAATGTCTGGCGGTCAAATCGATTGCCGAACAGCCCTATGTGGTGATGGAATATATTCAGGGCACCAATCTGCTCAGTTTGCTGGATGAGGCGCCGCTCGCACCTGCGCGTGTGGCGCAGATCGGTGCCAAAATTGCAGCAGCCCTTGTGGATTTGCATCGGCAGAATGTGCTGCATCTCGATATCAAGCCCTCCAACATCATGTTGCGTGAGAGTGGTGAAGCCGCGCTGATTGATTTTGGTCTGTCGCGGCATCTGGAATTGCCTGACCTGCTCGAAGAAGAGTTTCATGTGCCGATGGGCACGGGGCCCTATATTTCGCCCGAACAAGTGCTGCACAACCGCACAGATCCGCGCTCGGATATTTTTTCGTTGGGCGTGTTGCTCTATCATTTTGCTACCAAAGTGCGGCCTTGGGGCGTGCCCAAATTCAACCGCGCCTTGCGCGCGCGTCTTTGGCGCGATCCTGTGCCGCCGCGCAAACTCAATCCCGAAGTGCCGCCGTGGCTGCAAGAAATCATCCTGCGTTGCCTTGAGCCGCAAGCGGCCAATCGCTATCCGACCGCCGCGCAATTGCTGTTTGATCTGCAGCATCCCGAAGAGGTGCGCCTGACCGAGCGCGCCGAGCGTATGGCAGCCTCCGGTTTTTGGACGACCATGCGGCGGCGCTTCCGTTCAGCGGCCATGGATACAGAACAGGTGCAGCAGCTCGAAGAGCGCACCGTCACCACCGCGCCCATTGTGCTGGCAGCGGTTGATCTGAGTGAAGGCATGGAGCAATTGGCGGTCGCTTTGCGCCGTGAAGCCGCGCGCGTGTTGCATTTTGTGCCCGGCGCGCGTCTGGCTTGCGTCAATGTGCTCAAACTCAATCGTATCGGGCTCAATTATTCGCGCGACGAACAGGGCCGCAATATTCATGTGACGCGCTTGGTGGAATTGAAAGAATGGGCGCGCCCGCTGGGGCTTGGCACAGGCGAAGTGACGTTTCATGTGCTTGAATCACCTGATCCGGGTGCCTCGCTGATCGACTTCGCCAAGTCGAACAATGTCGACCAGATTCTGATCTGCGCACGGGGCAATTCCAATTTGCGTCGTTATCTGGGCTCCATCTCGTCAAAGGTCGTGGCGGAGGCGCCTTGCACAGTGACGGTGGTGCGCGTGCAGGCCTCTGCCAACGAGATCATCGAAGAGCTCGATACATTGGAACAGGCGGGAATGCCCTGACTTTTGGGGTGGAAAACCACCCCGTTTCGCGCTAATGAGCAGACATGAACAGGTTTGAGCGCCAACCCATGCCCGCCGGCGAAGCCCGCGTCGAGTTTCTCGACGGGGATTTCCGCATGTTGTCGCCGGGAACTTTTGTGCGCTGTGCCGTCACCGGCGAGCCGATCCAGATTGATGATCTGCGCTATTGGGATGTCGACCGACAGGAAGCCTATTCCTCGCCCGAAGCCCGCCTCAAGCAGCTTGGTATTATCCGCGCCTGATTTTGCGCGCGATCAGGTCGGCAAGGGCTGTCTGATCTTCAAGCTCCAATCCCACACGTAGGACCACGAGCCCCGGCAGTGCGCCAGCGGGAATGCGCATCGCGTCTTTTTCTGTTGTGACGGGGATGGCTGCCGTTGCGGGGTCATCGCCGCATCGCCCGCGGATTTCGGCCAGTTCGCTTGACGTATAGGGATGATGATCGGCAAAGCTCTGCGTGGCTGACAGAATGGCGCCAGTGTCCCGCAAGGTGCGGAAGAACTTGTCCGGATGGCCAAGGCCCGCAAAAGCATAAACGCGCATGTTGCGCACGGCTTCGAGATTTTGCGGCACGATTTTGGCGCGCAGCACCACGCACTCATGTGCTTGTGCTTCGCGCGCGATGCGTTCGCCAGCTATACCGTCACCGATCAGCACAAGGCCGTCGACGTGAGGCCATTGCGCAGCCATCGGCGCACGCAACGGACCTGCGGGAAGGCACAGCCCATTGCCATGGCCCATTTGCGCATCAACCACGCACAATGTGAGATCTTTGTGGAGAGTGGGGTTTTGCAGACCATCATCCATGATGATCAGGCTCGCACCCGCCTCTGTTGCAGCGCGCGCACCTGCAGCGCGATCTGTGCAGATGAAGGTCATGGCGCAAGAAGCCAGCAACAAGGGTTCGTCACCGACCTGTTCTGCTGTGTGCCGGCTGGCATCGACGCGAACAGGTGTCGGCCCGGACAAGGCGCCGCCAAAACCGCGCGACAGAAAGGCGATGGTTTCGCCTTGTGTTTTGAGCACAGCGCCAAGTGCCAGAGCGGTGGGTGTTTTGCCCGCACCACCGGCAATGAAATTGCCGATGCAGATCACGGGCACTTGTGCGCGTGTGCCTTCGCGCTTCATGCGGGCAGAGGTGATCGCGCCATAGATCGCGCCAAGCGGCTGCAGGCAGCGGGCCAGCAGATCAGGTTTGTCTTGCCACCAGCTGAGAGGTGCGCGCATCAGCGCCGTTCCATCCGCATTTGAACCAGCCAAGGCTCCATGGCCTTGATCACATTGGATGACGCCCCGCCGAGATTTTCAACTGTTTCGGCAGCCGCGCGCGCCAGGCGCCGGAGGGCAGCAGGATCAGACAACAGCATCGACAGGGTGCGCGCTAGCGTATCGGCATCGGCCACCATCAAAGCGCCGCCCGCTTTGTCGAGTAGGTCATAGACTTCCGCGAAATTGGCGACATGGGGCCCGTGCAAAATGGCACTGCCCAGTTTGGCGGGTTCAATCGGATTTTGTCCGCCTTCCGCCCCCAGCGATTTGCCGACATAGATCAGGCTCGCCACGCGATAGAACAGGCCAAGCTCACCCATTGTGTCGGCAATATAAACACCGCGTCCGGGCACAGGATGATCGCCTTGCGAGCGCAGGCCCGTTTCGATTCCGTTGGCCTGAGCAATGGCCGCAATCTGTGCGCCGCGATTGGCGTGGCGCGGCACGATGATCGTCAGCAAGTCCGGCAGGCGTTTGACGAGATGGCGGTGCACCGCGAGGATGATTTCTTCTTCGCCGCTATGGGTGGAGGCTGCCACCCAGACGGGGCGAGGACCGATCATGGCGGTGACTTCCGCCAGTCGTGTGCTGTCAACGGGTGGCGCAGGTGCATCATATTTCAGATTGCCTGCCACTTGCACGCGTGGCGCGCCCAGCAACATGAGGCGTGCGGCATCATCTTTGGTCTGCGCCAGACACAGATCTACGCGTTTGAGCAATGCCAAAATAAAGCCCGGCAATTTCTGCCAGCGTTGATAAGAGCGTTCCGACAGGCGCGCATTGACCATGATCAGCGGAATGGCGCGATCGGTCACTTCCAGAATGAGATTGGGCCAGATTTCGCTTTCCGCCAGCATCACCAGATCGGGTTTCCAGTGATCGACAAAGCGCGTCATGCAGCCAGGCAAATCCAGCGGCACATATTGATGGATGGCACCGGAGGGCAGGCGTTGGGCCAGAATCTGCGCCGATGTCACCGTGCCTGTTGTGATCAGCACATTGAGGCTCTTGGCGCGCAAAGCCTCGATCAAGGGCAGAAGCGCAAGCGCCTCGCCGACGCTGGCACCATGCAGCCAGATGAGCTCGCCATGCGGGCGGGCAATGCTGGCATGTCCCAGTCGCTCATGAATGCGACGCGCATCTTCTTTGCCGCGTTTCTTGCGCCAATTGAGCAAGAGCGGACCGCCCGGCGTCACCAGCCGGGTCAGTCCGCGATAGAGCGTCAGAAGAAGTGTCGACAAAATCCGGTCAGGCCGGATCGAGGAAGCGGTGCAGATGCACAACGAAATAGCGCATCTGGGCATTGTCGACGGTGGACTGTGCCTTGGATTTCCAGGCGGCATGCGCTTGCGCATAATTCGGATAAATGCCGACCACGTCGATCTTGGACGTATCTTTGAATTCGGTGCTCTCGAGGCTTTCCAGCTCGCCGCCGAAGACCAGATGGAGAAGCTGTTTCGATTCGCGTGTTTGCTCGGTCATGTCAGATCCATTTTGGTTGGTGCGGGGCGATCTGGCGCGCCCTTCGTATTGTGTTCCATCAGGCCATGGCCCGCAGCCGGGAGGTGATCTCGGCGCGAAAGCGCTCGGGTGCTGCAGCCAATATGCCGTGTTTGGGTAACAATTGGTTATAGGCGGGGCGATTGCCCTGCATATCGGCCAAAAATCCACCCGCTTCGTGAACAATCAGGTCGGCCGCCGCTATATCCCAATCATGGGCATTGGTCGAGGCGAGGCCCGCCTCGATCTCGCCTGCCGCAACGAGCGCGATGCGATAGGCCAGCGAGGGCACTTTGCCCTGTGGAGAGATCGGCTCACCCGTGCGGGCAAAGCGCTCCAGCAGCGGTTGGGGGCCCGCAAAGCGCCCTCCGGCCAGCGCCGCAGCCTGCGAGACCTTGATGGGGCGGCCATTCAGAAAGGCACCTTGGCCAAGGATGGCCGTAAACGTCTGGGCGAGGGCGGGCATGTACAGAATGCCGATGGTCGGGGTTCCTGCCTCCACCAGCGCCACAGACACCCCCCAGCGCGGGTCGCCAGCCATGAAGGCGCGGGTGCCGTCGATGGGGTCGACAATGAACAGGCGCTGGCGTGTGAGGCGCTCAGGCGTATCGAGGGTCTCCTCCGACAGCCAGCCGGCCTGCGGGTCGAGGGTGAGCAGGGCGCGTTTCAGCAAGGCATCGGCGGCATGGTCGGCCTCGGTGACCGGCGAGCCGCCAGCCTTGGTCTGGACGCCTGCGCTGGTGCGTTCGCCGGGCCGGAACCACTCCAGCGCCAGGTCGCCAGCCTGCTGGGCCACAGCGACCATGGCGGACAGACGGTCGTTGGCGGCGGAGCTCAAGGTCACGAGGCGCTGTTTCCGGTCTCTAAAAGGGCGTGAACGCCCTCTTGATCTAAGGCGGCACATCAGCGCCAGCAAGCGTGCGATCCATGTGATGCGCCAAGGAAACAGGCAATCCAGACGAAATTTTGCTCAGTTGAGAATTGGACCAATTCAAAATCATAGGCGTTGACCGGTTTTTCGCGCCTCTGGTAGGGAATGGGGGATGTTGCTTGCGCGACACTCGTCAGCCCTCGCGTCCCGTTGCGGCACAATGACAAAAGCCGGCTCCCAGCTTAGGCTCAACGCATTGATTCGGGAGCTCTTTCTTGCCGTAACGTAAGGATATTTGATATGAAATTGACGTCGTCTTTTGTCTCGCTTTTGCTTCTCGCCGGGGCTGCTCAGGCCGCCGATCTGAAGAGTGGCAAGGCACCTGCCGCAGCCGCGCCGGAAGCGGCCAGCGAATTCCCGGGCGGTGATATTTTCGGTTTCACCAGTGCGACCGATGTCGGCAATGTCGGCGACAAGGGTCTCGCGCTTGAAAATGACGGCTCCTATGGCCGCCGCGACATGCGTTCGCGCGTGCTGACGCAAAAGCTCGAGCTGTCGCGCACGTTTGCTCCCAACTGGGCCTATGCCGCTTCGCTGTTTGGCGCTTGGTCGAGCATCAAGAACAACGGCGATTTCAATGATCGCACCGCTTACAATTTCGACGGCATTTCGATGGAAGTCCGCCACCGCTTTATCGAGCGCAGCGCGACCAATCCTTTTGCGTTCACTTTCGCCATCGAGCCGCGTTGGGGTCGTGTTGATACGGTCTCCGGCGTGAATGCGGCCAGCTATGGCGCAGAATTCAAACTGCAAGCCGACCGCGCTGTGGGCGAAAAACTGTTCTGGGCCGTGAATGCGAATTTCGGCACGGGCCGTTCGCGTGATCCGCTGGATCGCACATGGTCGAACACCTCAGAGAGCGTTGTCTCGACCGCGCTGACCTATGCTGTGGTGGATGACAAATTGTTCATGGGCGGTGAAGCACGCTGGAATCAGGCTTGGAACAAAGGCTTCTTCGGCAAGCTCGACGGACAGGCGCTGTTTGTCGGTCCGACCATTGCTTACAAGGCGAGCGAAACCGTCATGCTGAATGCGGTCTTCTTGCCGCAGGTCATGGGCAAGGCGCGCAGCGTCGATGGTCCGCTGGATATCGACAATTTCGAGCGCGCCAATTTCCGCTTGAAACTGGCGATTGGTTTCTAAGACCAATCACCGAGAACAGCCTGGACAACGGCGAGCGCAGCAACGCCCGCCGTGTCGCCCCGCAAAATGCGTGGGCCCAGCGAAATACGTGTCACATGAGGAATCCGCAGGAGCCATTCGCGCTCTTGCGGATCAAATCCGCCCTCCGGCCCGATGATGACAGCCAGCGGCCCTTTGGGGAGAGCCCGCAAAGCGGCAATGGGATCGGCCACGGGTGCGTCTTCATCGCAAAAGATCAGACGACGATCGGCTGGCCATTGCGACAAGAGTTTTTCCAGTTTCACACTGTCATCGATCTTGGGCACGCTGAGAATGCCGCATTGTTCGGCGGCTTCGATCGCATTGGCCTGCATGCGTTCCAGATTGACGCGGGCTGATTGTGTGCGGCGTGTCATGACGGGCTGCAACAGGCTCGCCCCCATTTCGACCGCCTTCTGCACCATGTAGTCGAGGCGGGCATGTTTCAGGGGCGCAAACAGATAGTGCAGGTCAATCGGCGTCGTCTGTTCGCGCGTGCGCTCTTGGGATACCAGCATGAGCTGTTTGCGCGAGATCGCCTTGAGCGTCATGCGCCATTCGCCGTCCTGCCCGTTGAAGACCAGCACGGGATCACCGTCACCAAGCCGCAACACATTGAGCAGATAATTGGACTGCTCTTTGCTGGCAGCAATCTCGGCTCCGGCTGAAAGCGGCGCATCGAGATAGAGGCGGGGAGCGGAAAAATCATAGAGCGACAAGCGGCTGTCCTTCGCTAGGTTCAAGGTCACAGCATTAAACGGCCCTGCCGCCCGTTTCCAGCCCTCAGGTGGCTTGCCATTGTCAGGTGGGCCTGTCGGGCCTATGTAGGCTCAAGGGCCACACAGTAGGCCAGCTTAGGTATTGAAGGTTTGGGAGTGCAATGGCCCGCGATGTGACCGATCTGACGCCTGTCGCGTCACGCGACGAGCTGGTCGCTTGGCTGGAGGCCGGCAACAAGCCGTCCGAAGCGTTTCGCATCGGCACCGAGCACGAGAAGATCCCCTTCTACCTGTCCGATTTTGCGCCCGTCCCTTATGAGGGGCGCCGTCCGCAAGGTGGCATTCGCGCGCTGCTGGAAGCGGTGCAGGAGACGACCGGCTGGGAGCCCATTTGTGATGGCGAAGCGCTGATCGGCCTGTTTGACGAGACAGGCGGCGGCGCGATTTCGCTGGAACCGGGTGGGCAGTTCGAATTGTCCGGCGCGCCGCTGGAGACCATCCACGAAACCCGTGCCGAGTTCGACACGCATCTGAAAATCGCCAATGCAGCGGCCGTGCAAAATGGCATCGGCTTTTTGTCGCTCGGCATGAGCCCCTTGTGGACGCTGGCGCAGACGCCGGTCATGCCCAAGAGCCGCTACAAGATCATGACCGCATATATGCCCAAGGTCGGCACGCGCGGGCTCGACATGATGTATCGCACCTGCACGGTGCAGGTGAATCTCGACTTCGCGTCCGAAGCCGACATGGTGAAAAAACTGCGCGTCTCGTTGGCGCTGCAGCCGCTTGCCACCGCGCTCTTTGCCAATTCGCCTTTTACGGAAGGCAAGCTGAACGGACGTTTGTCCGAGCGTTCCGAAATCTGGCGCGATACGGACAACAATCGCGCCGGCATGCTACCTTTTGCTTTTGAAGACGGCATGGGCTTTGAACGCTACGTCGATTATGCGCTGCAAGTGCCGATGTATTTTGTGAAACGTGGCGACACGTATCATGATGTGGCGGGCGCTGATTTCCGTGCGCTGCTGGAGGGCAAGCTGCCGCAATTGCCGGGTGAGCGCGCGACTTTGTCGGATTGGGCCAACCATCTGTCGACCATTTTTCCGGAAGTGCGCCTCAAGCGTTTTCTGGAAATGCGCGGTGCGGACGCAGGCTCTGTCGATCACATGACGGCCCTGTCGGCTTTCTTCGTCGGCCTCTTCTATGACAGCACGGCACTCGATGCCGCTTATGATCTGGTCAAAGGCTGGAGCGCCGAGCAGCGCCAGAGCTTGCGCGATTGCGTGCCGGTGCAAGGGCTGGCCGCCACCATTGCGGGGCGCGAATTGAAAGACATCGGCCGCGAAGCACTGGCCATTGCACGCCAAGGCCTCAAAGCGCGGGCGCGCCTTGATGCTTCCGGTGCAGATGAGACGCGCCATCTTGCCATTCTGGATCGTCGCCTCGAGACAGGGCGCGTGGCCGCTCATGAGCTGATGGATCATTACAAAGGTGATTGGGCGGGCTCGGTCGAGCCGACCTTCACCACTTGCCGGATTTGATTCAAATTTGATCGATTTTGGTCAGGCTTTGCTTGCCGCATTGGCAGGTTGAGGCTTTTTTTACTGCGTTTGTTAGTCTCTTGAGCCCCGCACGGCGCGCAGATTTGTGCGCATGTTGTCCTTTGCTTTTCATGACGTCTCTGATCAGAACGCTCCTTATGGGCGCGCGCGTTTGATCGCGCTTGAGTGCACGCAAGCTTTGGTTGTGCGCCGCTGGGGGCGTGTCGAGTTGCGCTTTGCCATTCCCTATCGGCAGTTTGCGGGTGTCTTGTTGTCATGCGATGCGCAAGGTGTGTTGCGGATGTCGTTGATGCATCGCGATCAGCAGCTCTGCCTGACACTGTTTGAAATCGCGCATGAGGATGATCTGCTGGCCCAGTTCAGCGAAGTCGCGCGCAAATTGTCACTGCCACGCTTTGTCGAGCCGGAACCTGGCCAGCGGCATCGCCTGGATGAGTGCTGCGGGGCCGTGGTGTTGGGCCGCAGGCCCGTCGTGCGCCGGCGCGGACAGGTGGCGATTACACGCCGTCCGCGTTTTCTGGTGCGCCGACGCATGGGCGAGCGGCGTTTGATGAAACAAATCAGGTCTTATGCGGAGATCATTGCGCCGGATTAGAGCAAGGTCTGGAGGGCGAGCCCGCCAAACAGCAGCAATCCTGCATCGCGATTGGCGCGGAAAAGGGCGAGCGAACGCTTTGTGTCGGGCGGGTTGATCAAAAACACCTGTGTCACAAGGTGTAATCCAAACAGGCCAAGCCCAAGCCAGCCCGCCATGTGCGCGCCAGCGAGCAACAGTGCGAAAGCCGCACAGCCGAGTGCCGCGCCATATAGCAGCGCAATGGCGAGGCGCACATGAGAGCCAAACAGACGCGCCGTGGAGCGGATGCCCATCAACGCATCATCACGCGCATCTTGCAGCGCATAGATTGTGTCATAGCCCATGGTCCAGAAAATGGCGGCGGCATAGATCAGAAAGGCGGCTGGCGATAGGCGACCCTCCAGCGCGACCCAGCCCATCAAACCGCCCCAAGCAAAGGCCAATCCGAGCACAGCTTGCGGCCAGGATGTGACGCGCTTCATGAACGGATAGATCGCTACAATCACGAGCGAGACAAGGCCTGTGAGAATGGCTGCCTCATTCAGGCTGAAGAGCACCAGCGCGCCCACGCCGCATTGGGCAAACATGAAGATTTTGGCGGCGCGCACGCTGACGCGACCCGATGGCAGGGGGCGTCCGCGCGTGCGCTCAACACCCGCATCAATCTCGCGATCCACCAGATCATTATAGGTCGAGCCTGCACCGCGCATGGCAATGGCGCCGATCAGAAACAGCGTGAGATGGGTGAACTGGAGCGGCTGATGCAGCGCAATCGAAGCCAGCGCAGATGACCACCAGCAAGGCAGCAGGAGCAACCACCAGCCAATCGGCCGGTCAATGCGCGCGAGTTGGATAAAAGGCCGCCAGCTGGCAGGTGCCAGCCGCAAAGCCCAAGAGGTGGAAACGGAATCAGGCAGAAGGTCGGGCGCGCCTGTCGGAGCTGCGCGCTCGGTGTTTGATGTCACAGCGGGCCCGCAGGCAGTTTCGAGCTCGGCGGGGCAAAGCCCGGCGCGCCGCTACCGGCCGCTTGTTGCTGTTGTTGCTTTCTGGCTTGCGCAGCGAGGTTGCAGGCTTGCGTTGCAACGGAGGCGGTCTTGCCTGACCCTTCCTTCACATTGTTCAGCACTTCATCTGGAATGTTGCACCAGGATTGGTTTTTTACCATGTAGGTGAGCATGTCTTTTTCGACGCTCGCGAGTGCGCGCAGTTTCGGGCAGGCCGCGATCGGGTCAAGCTTGCCCTCGCCCTTCTTTTGCAACACGCCGATGTCGTTCATCACGGACATGCGTTTGTCTTGAAATTTGCCGATGTCGGTTTCGCAGCTTTGTTGTGCAAGCGCGGGCAGGGCAAAGCTGCAGCCAAAGGCGAGGCCTGCCACAGTGAGAAGCGCTTTCATTCCAGCACGTGCCGTCATGGTCGAAATTCCTGTTTTTGGGGCCCCGGTCTGGTCCGGGGCCATCCAACGGGGGAAGAAATAACCAGCCCAAGGCCAGTTTCGCAAGTCGCGACCATAAAATCCATGAAAGAGGGCAATTTATGGCCCTCTGTTCAGAGGTTTAAGGGGCTACCAGCTCTGATTCGGATGTTTTGGCCGCCTCGACCTGTTTGGCGAGGCGCCGGACCGACCAATAGGCCGTGCTGACGGCCGCCGTGCCAAACAGGGCCGCGCCTGCAATCATGCCGACCAGCGCGCCCTGCGGCCCGCCATGCAGCGCGCCATAGGTGACAAAGGGAATGGTGCCCAGTGTTGCACGCCCCCAGTTGAACAGCGTCGAGAGGATCGGAAAGCCCAGATTGTTGAAGGCCGCATTGGAGACAAAGATCAGGCCCAGAAACAACCAGGCCGCCGCGCCCCATGTGCAGAAGAAGGTGACGAGTTCAGCCGTTGCATCTTGAGCTTTGAAAATGGAATTGACGGAGGGCGCAGCCAGAAACAGCAGCACCCAGACGCCCAGCGTGTAGACAATCGTCACACCGAAACAATCAAACAAAGTCCGGCGCACGCGCGCCATGTTTTTGGCACCGTAATTCTGCGCCATGATCGGGCCGACCGAACCGGACAAGGCATAGAGAAAGCCGAAGGCGACGGGCGTGACGCGATCAATAATCGCAAAGGCAGCCACAATCGGCTCCCCGAAGGTCGCAAAGACCGACAGCATGTAGCTGGTGGCAACCGGTGCTGCGAGATTGGTGAGAATGGCGGGGCCTGCAATGGTGAGCATGGGTGCGACATCAAGCATGCTCTGGCGCCGCTCGGGGCGCGCCACAAGGCCGTGCTTGAACACAGCGCCATGAAAGCCGGCGGCCATAATCACAAAGCGCGACAGGCAGGTGGTGATGGCGGCGCCTTTGAGCCCCATGCCGAAACCGAAAATCAGAATGGGATCTGCAATGGCGGTCGCAATGGCGCCAAACAAAGTCACATACATGGCGCGTTTGGCATCACCCACCGCGCGCAAAACGCCCGAAAAGGCCATGCCGGCAGCCAGCAGCACATTGGAGGGCAATGTGATCAGCAAAAATGTGTCAGCGGCCGCCAGCGCTTCACCACGTGCGCCCAGCAGCATCAACAGATCACTGCGCCAGGGCATAGCCACCGCGGTGATCACAATCGAAATGACGCAGCTATGCACAAAGCCCGATGCCGAGAGGCGTTGTGCTTTGGCGCGATTGCCTTCGCCCAGAGCACGCCCCACCAATGCGCCAATGGCAATGGTCAGGCCGATATTGACCGAGAGAAAGAAGAACAGGATTTGAGTCGCAAAACCGACACCCGCTGTGAGGTTCGCATCGCCCAGCCATGAGATGTAGAGCAGCGACAAAAAGTCGACGACGAAAATCGCAACAAGCCCGATCGATCCCGTCAACGTCATGACGAGGACGTGGCGCAGGATGGAACCTTCGGTAAAGACGGCGCGGGGGCGCGGCCGGTTTTCAGCGGTCATCAGGGGCTTTCATGCACGGGTGCCGGCTGCGCCGGTCGGTCTGAGGCTTTCTCTACAATATCCTGCGTCTCTTCCGATAGGCCTTGTGCCTTTTTGAGGGGCGGCGTCAGCGGTTCAGGCACAATTTGTGTCGCCGTCACAGCATCGAGGAAGCTTGCGCCTGCTTGTTGCATGGACAATCGGGCCAAATCACGGCGGCGCACGTCTTCCACAGCCTCGGCAGCGCGGCTGGCGTCTTCGATCACCTCCGACAAAGTGGCGCCGCCAAAGGCCAGCGCTGATTCGAAAGTTTCGCGCACCAGATAATCGGCGCCCTTTTCGGTCAGCTCCAGCGCATGAATACGGTCATAAGCGCGCACATGAATGCGCGCGAGCGGGAAATGCTGTTTGATGAGTTCGACAATCAGGCTCGCCTGATCTTTGTGATCGACGCAAATGGCGATGATCTTGGCCTCTGCCGCACCCGACGCGCGCAGCACATCAAGCCGTGTGCCGTCGCCGAAATAAACTTTGAAACCGAACCGCGCCGCATTGCGGATGCGCTCAATGTCATTGTCGATGATGGTGACATCCACACGCGCCGCCAGCAACACCTGCACCGCCATCTGGCCGAAGCGGCCAAAGCCGATCACCAGCACATTGCCGCGTGCGCCATCGGGCACGCCTTCTGCGGGCAGGGGCTCGTCCGGTCCGCGGGTGCGCTCGGCCAGAGTTTCGATTGCCTTGGCGACAAGCGGTCCTGCAATCATGGTGAGTGCGGCCAGCGCCGCCAGCAGATTGGCTGTTTCATTGGGCAGCAGTTTCACCGAGGCGGCAAGCGGAAACAGCACGAACGAAAATTCGCCAGCCGGCGTTAGCACGCCAGCCGCAGACAGGCTTTCGCAATGGCTGGAGCGCGAGACACGCATCAGTCCATAGACGATGACGCTTTTCAACATGATGATGCCAAAGGCGCAGGCGAGCAGCAGCCAGACCTGTTTCAGCACCAGCCCCAGATCAATCGACATGCCGACCGACATGAAGAAAAGCCCCATCAACAGGCCGCGAAACGGCTCGATGTCGGCTTCCAGCTCATGCCGGAAATGCGATTCCGACAGCATCAGTCCGGCGAGAAAAGCGCCCAGCGCCATCGACATGCCTGCATGCTCCATCAGCATGGCCGTGCCCAGCACCACCAGCAGGGCGGCGGCGGTCATCACTTCACGCGCACCTGTTTTGGCGAGAATGCGGAACATCGGATTGAGCAAATAGCGTCCGGCAAAAATAACAGCCGCAATCGAACCCGCGCCGATGGCGATGCTGGTCAACATCGTGTGCCACTCGCTGGTGCCTGAGCGCGGTGCGACCAGCGGCACGAGGGCGAGCACAGGCACGACCAGCATGTCCTGCATGAGCAAGACGGCAAAAGCACGCCGCCCATATTTGCTTTGCAACGCGCCGCGCTCATCCAGCAATTGCAGCGCAATGGCGGTGGCCGAAAAAGCCAAAGCAATGCCGGTTGTCACGCCACCCCAGAATGGCATGTGAAACAAAGCCAATGCGACAGAGGCAATCGCCGCCGCACTCACCAGCATTTGCGCGGAGCCCAGCAGCAGAATGTCGGCGCGCATGGCGATCAGGCGCGAGGGTTTCAGCTCGAGACCGACGATGAAGAGCAAGAGCACCACGCCGAGCTCGGCAATATCGAGCGTGGTGGCGGCGTCCGCAATAAAGGCAAAGCCGGAGGGGCCGATGGCAATGCCCGCCACCAGATAGCCGATCACCGCACCAAGGCCTGCCAGCCGGAACAGGGGCACAGCGACCACGGCGCTGACCAGAAAGATCAATATGGAAATCAGGAAGCCACCTGTCGGGCCGACCTCGGTCATGACGCACTCATCAATGTCAGAAAAACAATTCACCCAACATAGGCCGGACCGGCGCGAATGCGAAGGGAAACGGGGGTAGCAGGGGACGCCGCCTTGACCTTGCCGCGGGCCTCGCCCAGAAAAGAGGTCTGACGATTGCCGGAGCCCCGATGGCCGACCGCCCGAAGATGACGCTGTTTCTGTGTGCCCCCCGCGGTTTTTGCGCGGGCGTGGTGCGCGCCATCCATTGCGTCGAGCGGGCGCTCGAAATCTACGGCGCGCCGGTCTATGTGCGCCATGAGATTGTTCACAACAAATATGTCGTCGATGATCTGAAGCAGAAGGGCGCGATCTTTGTCGAAGAGCTCGATGATGTGCCTGACACGCAAGCGCCGGTGATTTTCTCGGCGCATGGCGTGCCCAAATCCGTGCCCGAAGCCGCCCGCGCGCGCAATCTCATCGCCATTGATGCGACCTGTCCGCTGGTCACCAAAGTCCATCGCGAGGCCGAGATCCATCACAAGCGCGGACGGCTCGTGATTCTGATTGGTCACAAGGGCCATCCGGAAGTGGTCGGCACAATGGGCCAGTTGCCGGAGGGTGCGGTGCTCTTGGTGGAAACGCCTGAGGATGTGGCTGCTCTCAACGTGCCGGCGGACCGCGAACTGGCTTTTGCCACGCAGACCACTTTGTCGGTGGATGACACGCGCGACATGGTCAGCGCCTTGCAGGCGCGTTTTCCTGC
The DNA here is from genome assembly GCA_947456315.1 of Beijerinckiaceae bacterium. Taxonomy (GTDB): domain Bacteria; phylum Pseudomonadota; class Alphaproteobacteria; order Rhizobiales; family Beijerinckiaceae; genus Terripilifer. The sequence continues at coordinate 14,858 of CANGRU010000008.1, forward strand.
CATTTACGGACCGCACAAAGAAGATATTTGCTACGCCACCACCAATCGGCAGGATGCGGTGAAAGTGGTCGCGCCCAAGGTTGAGGCCATGCTGGTGGTGGGCTCGCCCAATTCGTCCAACACACAGCGCCTGCGCGAAGTGGCCGAGACGGAAGGCTGTCGCGTATCGCGCCTGATCCTGCGGGCGGACGAGATTCCGTGGGATGATTTGCAAGGCGTCTCGCGTCTGGGCCTCACAGCGGGAGCATCTGCACCTGAAATCCTGATTGATGAAATTGTCGAGGCTTTGCGCGCGCGGTTTGACCTCACCATC
>CANGRU010000009.1 GCA_947456315.1 Beijerinckiaceae bacterium
AAAGGGAAGCGCATAATTATTGGTTGAATAATGGATACAAAAACAAAGCACACAACCATCAGTTGTATATTCGGATGTTTAACTTCCGTTACGGCAAGTCATGGATGATGGTTAAAATCCGCGCATCGCTGCAAAGAAACCGCGCGAGAGAAAAGGCCGATGGTGAACCATTTCTTGTCATGGTTCGGAAACAGCATGCAAGCAAAGCAGAGTGCCCGAGTAACATTCTGGGTAGATTAAACAATCACTGATTGCTTTGTGAAAATTCAAATTCACTCAGGAATGACATCAACCATTCACACCCTCTTTTTTCAGAGGCTTTCTTGACCTTGGCTGATTTGAGAGGAACATAAGTCTCATGTGCGCGTTTTTTTGAAGCGCTCAGGAGTTTATTTTTGATCCATCGCTCCCCTGAATTGATTTCCGATCAAGGATTGAACGATGCCGTGGTGCCGCCACCCCGCACCGCGCGCTTTCTCGTTTTTGTTGCTTTTGCGATTTTTGTTCCACTCGGCTTTTTCGTGTTGGGTGCGAGCAATGCGTGGTTTTCGACTGATGAAGAAGCCATGGTCACGATGGAACGTGTCACCTCGCTGTTGCATGAACATGCTTTGCGCAGTTTCGAGACCCATGAAGCCATGATCATGGCGCTCGACCAGCGCATGAAAGGCACCAGCCCCGAAGGCTTGCGGACACAGCGTGAAGACCTCGCTTCTTTTGTAGCGGCCATGCGCCATGCATCTCCCGCTGTAGCAGGACTGGCACTGCTGCAATCACCCGGACGGATCACAATTGCCAGTCACAGCCCGACCTTTGACACCAAACAGCTCTCTGACCCGGCCTTTTTCAAAGCCCTCCATGACCAGAATCGCCGTCTGGCCGTGAGCTTGCCATCGGAGCCAGATGTGCTGGGGCGATCGAGCTTTACGCTAGCCCGCCGCCTGCCCCTGCGCGGTGCTGAAGATGGATTGATTGTCTCGATTTTCGAGACCGAGTTTTTTGAAAGTTTTTATGAGCCCCTGCGCCGCGATGCCGGCGATCTCATTGCACTCGTGCGCGAGGATGGCGGCATTCTGGCCCGCACACGCATCAACAATGAGGGCACGGAGGATGAGAACGACCCTGCCCGCATTCTGAAACTGGCAGAGGGTCAAAATGCGACATTGCGTGTCAGTGGCGTGAAATGGCGCCCGCCCCTTGTCTATATTGTGCGCCGGATTGGTGACTATCCGGTCTTTCTGATTTTGCGACAGCCTTTGTCCGGTTTGTTGTCCGTCTGGATCTGGCGCGTCCTGCCCTATGCATTGCTATGCCTGTCAGCCATGGCCTTTGTGAGTCTGTTCATTTGGCGCACCGCCATTGCCACACAGCGCGAACAACGCGCCTATGCGCGATTGGCGGTGGAGGCCACCGAACATGCGGCCCTGTCAAAAGCCAATCTGCGCATGAAACGGCTCATGGATGCCAATGTCTTTGGCGTCATCACCTGTAATGAAACAGGCATTGTCGAAGCCAATGATGCCTTTCTTGACCTTGTGGGCATTACACGCAGTGAATTTCGTTCGCGCGGGTTTCACTGGGTTGGCAAAGACGGCATTGAATTGATCAAGGATCGGCGCGTCACCAATCTGCTACGCAAGCAAGGCACCTGTCCGCCGATGGAAACCGAAATCTGGCTCGGTGAAGGGCGCAGCGTGCCGGTCCTGATTGGCGCCACACTTTATGAAACCAACCCCTTCACTTGGACCTGCTTTGTGCTGGATCTGACGGAGCGACGCGAGCGCGAGGCCCAGCAAATCTTCGTCATGCGCGAGCTCAACCACCGCACAAAAAATCTCCTGACAGTGATCCGCTCCATTGCTGGCCAGATTGCCCGGACCGGCAAAGACCTGGATGATTTCAAAGGCCGCTTCAATGACCGCCTCACAGCCCTTGCCTCGGCGCATGATGTGCTGGTCGAAAGCAATTGGGCGGGCGCCTCTTTGTCAGATCTCATTCACTCGCAATTCAGCCAGTTTCAGGATCTCGCAGGCGGGCAGATCGTCGCCACAGGCCCAGCGATACAATTATCGCCCCGCGCAGCCCAAGCCATCGGCATGGGGCTTTATGAGCTGATGACCAATGCTGTGAAATATGGCGCGCTTTCCTCGCAGAACGGACGCATTCTGGTCGCTTGGGACGTGCGCGAAAAAGACGGCGTGCCTGTCTTGCAAATGGAATGGCGCGAGCATGACGGGCCGATCGTCCAGCCACCCCGTCACCGTGGCTTCGGCCATATCGTCATTGCCGAAATGACCGCCCGGTCATTATGCGGCGATGTCGATTATATGTTTGAGGCCGAAGGTGTCGTTTGGCGCCTCTGCGCGCCTCTGGAGACGGTCGAGGAACAGGGCGAGACGGGTGCAGTCACACCACTGCCGTCGAGCACGCAGGCAGCATAATCCAGCCAAAACGCAAAAACGGCTCAGATGAGCCGTTCCATCATAAAAAACTGTCTGGAAAAGAGTGGCTCCCCGAGCAGGACTCGAACCTGCGACCATTCGATTAACAGTCGAATGCTCTACCAACTGAGCTATCGGGGACCATTGCCGCGCTGCGACGAAGCGGCATATAGCAAGGCAAGCTCTGATTGCAAAGCGCAAAAAGCAGGGCTCGGGCGACTTTATGACGTTCAGGGCATTATTTTTGGCTTCGCTAGGGCATTCGCCTTGCCCCTGCCCCTTGCCCTTGCTAAGACGCGGCCCACGCCCTGCGGCACTCCCCGCAGTGGTGATCAGAGGCCTCGTGGCGGAGTGGCTACGCAGAGGACTGCAAATCCTTGCACCCCGGTTCGATTCCGGGCGAGGCCTCCAATATCTCCCCTTTTTTGGCATTGTGAACGGGCTTGTGCTTGACCCTAGACCGGCGAAGCCCGATCTATAAGCCGCTTCAATCCATTGGCGCTTCCCCTACGTAGCTCACAGGCCGAGCAAGGACCGATTCCCAGAATGCCGCCATCAGTATCTCGTCCCTCTATCGTCTGGTTTCGTGACGATCTGCGCCTGTCTGACCAGCCCGCCCTGCAGGCCGCCCGTGAAAGCGGCGCGCCGCTGATCTGCATATACATACTGGATGAGGACAGCCCGGGGCTGCGCGCTCTGGGGGGGGCCTCCCGCTGGTGGTTGCATCATTCACTGGCAGCCCTCTCGGCCGACCTCGAAAAAACAGGCGCACGGCTTGATATTTTGAGCGGTGCAGCTGGCTCCCTCATCGACACACTGGCCAAAGCCAGTGACGCTTCTGCGATTTATTGGACACGCCGCTATGGGGGTGCCGAAATTGCCATCGATCGCGACATCAAAGCCGCGATGACCGATGCAGGTCTGGCCGTGAAAAGCTTCAATGGACAGCTTTTGCACGAGCCTTGGGATGTGCAGACCAAAACCGGCGAGTTTTTCAAAGTCTTCACGCCCTTCTGGCGTGCCGCACAAGCACTGGGTGAACCTGCGGGGCCTTTGCCGAAACCCGGCAAGTTGAAGAGTGCCGAGTGGCCAGACAAAGGCCCCAAGCGTGTCGCGCTGGATCAACTGGGGCTATTGCCAACAAAGCCGGATTGGGCCGCTGGCCTGCGCAAGACCTGGTCACCGGGGGAAAAGGGCGCGCAGGCGCGCCTTGCGGCCTTTCTGGACCTGCGCGCCAAAACTTATGCGAGCATGCGTGATCGCCCCGATCACCCGGGCACATCCAATCTGTCGCCGCATTTGCGCTTTGGCGAAATCTCGCCCCGTCAGGTCTGGCATGCCACCCGTCATGCGCAAGCATCCGGACATGTGCCCGCTCAAGATGCCGACAAATTTCTGGCCGAAATCGGCTGGCGCGAATTTGCCTATCATCTGCTCTTTCATTTCCCAGATTTGCAGACCCGCAACTTCCAGAAGAAGTTTGATGCCTTTCCATGGCGCGATCTGGATGCGGCTGAACTTGCTGCCTGGCAAAAGGGCAAAACCGGCTATCCGATTGTGGATGCTGGCATGCGCGAACTTTGGCAGACCGGCACGATGCACAATCGCGTGCGCATGATTGCCGCCTCTTTCCTTGTGAAAGACCTGCTGGGTGATTGGCGGCTGGGCGAACAATGGTATTGGGACACTTTGTGCGATGCTTGCCCTGCCAATAATACAGCCAGCTGGCAATGGGTGGCGGGCTCAGGCGCAGATGCGGCACCCTATTTCCGCATTTTCAATCCCACTTTGCAGGCACAAAAATTCGATCCCGAGGGCAAATATGTGAGAACCTATTTGCCCGAACTCGCCAAACTGCCCGACACATGGATTCACGAGCCTTGGACGGCCCCCGAAGCTGCCCTGAAAAGCGCTGGCATTGTTTTGGGAAAAACTTATCCCAAGCCGATGGTCGACCATGGCCGCGCCCGCGACCGCGCCTTGGCTGCGCTCGCCACAACCAAAACGGATATGGCCTGACATGAAAATCGCGATTGTGGGCACAGGTATCGCTGGGCATGGCGCAGCATTGGCGCTGTCCCAACACACGCATGGCCATGACGTTGTGCTGTACGAAAAAGAAGCGCGTGCGGGTGGTCATACGGCCACCGTCGATATTGTCTATGACGGCACGCCCATTGCGGTCGATACAGGCTTCATCGTCTATAACGAAAAGAACTATCCCAATCTCACTGCCATGTTCGACTATCTGGGCGTGAAAACGCAATTGTCGAATATGAGTTTTGCTGTCTCGGCTGACCGTGGCCGGTTCGAATGGTGCGGGCGGGATGGCAAGGGCGTGGTCAGCGGCTTGTTTGCCCAACGCCGCAATTTTTTCTCAACCAGCTTTCTGTCCTTGTTATTGGAAATCCCCCGCTTCCAGAAACAGGCGATAGGTGATGCGCGTGCCGCAACCATTCTCGATGGCACATTGCAGGATTATCTCGACCATCACGGCTTTTCGAAGCGTCTGCGCGATGACTATCTGGTGCCGATGGGCGCGGCCATCTGGTCAACATCCCCGCGTGAAATGCTGAAGTTTCCGGCGCGCAGTTTTATCGAGTTTTTCGACAATCATTGCCTGTTGCAATGGGATCGCCCGCGCTGGCGCACAGTCACCGGCGGCAGCCGCGAATATGTGAAAAAACTGGCTGGGATATTTGGCGATCGACTGCGACTGAATTGCGCGGCTGTCTCCATCACACGCCAAGCCGATCATGTGACCATCACTGATGCCAGAGGCGGCACCGAAAAATTCGATCATGTGGTCATGGCAGCGCACGCGCCCGATTCCCTGAAATGCCTGAGCGATGCGGATGAAAATGAGCGCGCGATTTTGTCGGCGTGCCGATATGCACCCAATGATGTGTGGCTGCATCGCGATCCCGCGCTCATGCCAAAGCGCCGTGCAGCTTGGGCTTCGTGGAACTTTCTGCGCGAGGGTGGTCGCGATGACCGCGCTTGCGCTGTCACCTACTGGATGAATTTGTTGCAGGATATTGATCCCGCCAAACCGCTCTTCGTAACGCTCAATCCGCCCTTTGAGCCCAAGCCTGAGCTGACCTTTGCGCGTTTCACCTATGAGCATCCACAATTTGATGGGCCGGCCCTTGCCGCGCGCGAGCGTTTGCAGGACATTCAAGGCACACGCCGCACGTGGTTTGCGGGTGCCTGGACCGGCCATGGCTTCCATGAAGACGGTTTGCTGTCAGGCATAGCCGTGGCTGCACGCCTTGGCTGTCCAGCCCCTTGGGCCAATGTGCGTGACACAGATCCGTTGCCATTGGCTGCCATGCCGATGGATGAGAAACGCGAAGTGGAGCTTGTTGAGTGAACTCAACTGCTTTTGCACCACCTGACACAGCGCTCTCGCTCTATCGCGGGCCTGTCATGCATGCGCGCATGAAACCTGTGGTGCATCGCTTCACCTATCATGTGTTTTCCATCCTGATTGATCTCGACCGCATTGCAGAGGCTGGTCGCAGCTCGGCTTTCTTTTCGACTGACCGCTGGAACCTGATTTCCTTTTGCCAGAAAGATCACGGGCCCCGCGATGGCTCGCAGCTGCGCACTTATATCGACACTGTGCTGAGCAAAGCGGGCCTCGTTCGCGCCCATCGCATTTTGCTCATGTGCTATCCGCGCATACTGGGCTTCACCTTCAATCCGCTGGCGATTTATTATTGTTATGATGAAGCAGATGATCTGTGCGCATTGGTCTATGAAGTGCGCAATACGTTTGGTGAGGCTCACACCTATGTCGCCCCTATCGTAGCGGGTGAGAAAAAAGCTGACACCGTGCGACAGGAACGCGACAAGCTTTTCTACGTCTCGCCCTTTCTCGATATGGACATGCGCTACCACTTCCGCCTGCAACCACCCGGCGACGAGTTGAAAGTGCGTATTCTGGAAACCGATGCGACGGGCCCGATTCTGGCAGCCACGTTCAATGGTCGCCGGCTTGCGCCCACAACCAGAAATATTTTGGCACTCTTCTTCGCTATGCCATTGCTTACTTTCAAAGTGGTGGCGGCCATCCATTGGGAAGCTTTGCGGCTTTATGTGAAAGGATTGCGGATCAAAACGCGTCCCTCGCCACCGTCGTCCCTGAGCTTTCCACACTCCCACCCCAACACAATGCCGGATGCACGCCTGTGAACATCATGACGAGCGCCCCGTCCAACGCGCAGGAACATATTCTGGTCGACCAGAACAATATTGCGCAGATTGCTGCGCAATATCCTTTTGTGGTGCGCCGTGCGCTCGACTTCTGCCTGATGCTGGAGCGCGGGCGGCTGGATGTGCACATGCCCGACACTCGTGCCCTGCGTTTTCAAGGCCGTCTGCCCGGTCCTGAAGCGGTCATGATTGTGCATGATCTGAGCTTTGCCTCCGACATTGCCTCGCAAGGTGAAGTCGGCGTGGCCGAGGCTTTTCTGAAAGGCCATTGGGAAAGCCCCAATCTGACGCATTTCCTGCAGCTGTTCTGCGTCAACCAGCCGGTCATCCAGAAATTGCTGGACGGCAAGCCGCTGGCACGCCTCTACCAGCGCTTCCAGCATTGGCGCAATCGCAACACCAAGTCGGGTTCGCGCCGCAACATTCATGCGCATTATGATCTGGGCAACACTTTCTATTCCGCATGGCTCGACACGACGATGACCTATTCATCGGCGCTATTCACGCAGGACGGCCAGGACCTCGCTGCCGGTCAGCGCGAAAAATATGCAGCCCTCGCCCGCGACATTGATTTGCAGGCAGGCCACCATGTGTTGGAAATCGGCTGTGGCTGGGGTGGCTTTGCCGAATATGCCGCGCGCGACATTGGCGCACGCGTGACAGGGCTCACGATCAGCAAAGAGCAATTTGATTTCGCCACCGAGCGGATGAAAAAAGCGGGCTTGCAAGATCGCGTCGAGATCAAAATGCTCGATTACCGCGATGAAAAAGGCACGTTCGACCGCATTGCCTCGATTGAAATGTTCGAGGCGGTGGGCGAAGAATATTGGCCCGCTTATTTCAGCCAATTGCGCGACCGTCTCAAAGAGGGTGGCAAAGCGGGCGTGCAGGTCATCACCATTCAGGAAGAACTGTTCCCGTCCTACAAGCGCGAAATCGATTTCATCCGCCGCTATATCTTCCCCGGTGGCATGCTGCCCACCCCCACCATCATGCGCGACATGGGCCTCAAACACGGGCTAGAAGTCTCGGCCGAGCGCGCCTTTGGTCTTGATTATGCGGTGACGCTGGCTCATTGGCGCGACCGTTTCCGCAGCGCATGGCCGCAACTGACACCGATGGGCTTTGATGAGCATTTCCGCCGTCTGTGGGAATATTACCTCGCCTATTGCGAAGCAGGATTTCGCGCCGGAACGATTGATGTGCGGCAAATGACCTTTGCCAAAAACTGACATGCACCAAACACGCACGGGAGAGATCGCAGCCTATGCGCTCCCCGCGCTGCCTTTGGCGCTTCTGACACTCCCGCTGTATGTGCTGGTGCCAGCTTTCTACGCCCGCGAGCTGATGTTGCCGATAGCCTCGGTCGGCTCGGCCTTGCTGGCAGTGCGCATCATTGATGCTCTGGCTGATCCGGTGACAGGCCTGTTGGCTGACCGCTGGAAGCCAAGGTTCGGGCGTCGCCGCATCTGGGTCTTGCTGGCAAGCCTGCCCACCGCTTTGGGTGCATTTCTCGTCTTCACACCACCTGCTGATGCAGGCCTGTTCTACCTCACCTTCTGGGGCGTCATTCTTTCCGTGGCCTCCACCGCCGTGCTCGTGCCCTATGCGGCTTGGGGCGCGGAACTGGCAACCGATTATGCGGGGCGCGCGCGTGTCACAGCATGGCGCGAGACCTTTGCTCTGGTCGGCACGCTGCTGGCACTGTTTGCACAGGCGCTCGTTCCGATGGCCGGATTTCCGGGCGAAGGCGCGGTTTTGTTTGCGCTGGGCCTGTTCACATTGATCACATTGCCGCTGGCCGCACTTGTCTGTGTGGCGCGCGTGCCAGAGCCGCATGACCATTCCAAAGCGCCCCTGCCCTTGCGCGAGAGCCTCAAACAGCTTGTTGCCAACAAGCCCTTCATCCGGCTGATCTTTGCTTTTCTGCTGAACGGCTTTGCCAATGGTTTTCCAGCCACTCTGTTTCTCTTTTATGTGAGCGAGAAACTGGGCGCAGGCACGATGGCCGGTCCTTTGCTCGTTTTGTATTTCCTCTGCGGAATGGCTGGCGTGCCCTTCTGGCTATGGCTTGCGCGCAAAACCTCCAAACATGTGGCTTGGTGCTGGGGCATGGCGCTTGCCTGTCTGTGCTTTGCACCAGCGCCCTTTCTGGGAACAGGAGATATCGCCATTTTTGCCGGCGTATGTATCGGCACAGGGCTGGCGCTGGGCGCTGATCTTGTCCTGCCGCCTGCCATTCAGGCAGATGTTATTGATGTCGACACAGCCGCCACCGGAGAGCAACGATCAGGGCTTTATTTTGCCGCTTGGGGATTGGCGACCAAACTCGCACTCGCTCTTGCTGTGGGCGTTGCCTTTCCGCTCTTGGGAGCAGCAGGCTTTGATCCGGGTGCAGGACTGCGCAGCGATGCAGGGCTTGCGATGCTCGGCTTTCTCTACGCAGGTCTGCCGATTGTCTTGAAAGTCGGCGCGGCCGCCTTGATGTGGCACTTTCCGATAGATGCACAGATACAGGCTGATCTGCGCGCGCAAATCGAAGCGCGCTAGCGCCCTGTGCTTTTGCCCACCAGCCAGAAATAAACCGGATAAGGCAGCATGTTGATGAGCTTCAACATCCACGCCATGCGCTTTGGGAAAGCGATCTCGAAACCGCCATGCTGGAAGCCATCCACAATCCGCTGCCCCGCTTCCTCGACAGAAATCAGGAAGGGCATCGGAAAATCATTTTTGTCGGTGAGCGGAGTTTTCACAAAACCTGGGCATACCAGCTGGATGGTAATGCCGAGACGATCCAGATCGAATTTCAGCGCCTCGCACATGGCAATCAACGCTGACTTGGAAGCCGAATAAGCAATGGATTGCGGCAAGCCACCATAGCCAGCGACAGAGGCATTGACGGCGATCTGTCCACGCCCGCGCTTTTTCATGGCGCGCACCAGCGGTCCGATCAGATTGACCGTTCCATCCAGATTGACTGCAAAGGTCTTGCGAAAACCATCGCCACCAATGTCATCATCGCTATCTGGAAAATAGGTGCCGACATTGAGGAAGGCGAGCGCAACAGGACCATGCTCACGTTCGACCAGCTCAACCAGATCACGCATGGCAGTGCGGTCCGTCACATCACCCGGCATGGGGATGATGCGGCCATTGGCTTCTGAGGCAAGTTTGGACAGTTCTTCAGCACGCCGCGCAATGGCGACAACTTTAAACCCTTGAGCGGCCAGCTGGCGGGCGACTTCAGCCCCGATGCCGGAGCTGGCACCGGTAATCAGCGCCAGACCGTCTTCAGGTTTGGCGCGATAGGGGATCAGCGCTTGTCTCCGAACAGACGCTCAAGCACGCGGCCAAAGGGCCCGGTCAAATGAAGGGGAGCATCGGTCACGGCAAAGCACAGGCAATCTTCACCCGCATCAGCAACGGGCTTGTGATCGAGATCCGCTTCGGCAATGGCCATATCGCCACGGCCATAATGGCCGGTCACGTCCGAAAAGCCGCCTTGCAGGACAAGGGTCACTTCGGAGCCCTCATGCGTATGGGAAGGCATACGGCGACCCGCGCGCACCCAAAGCAGGCTCGCGTCACCGCGTCCCTTATCTTCGATACGGAATTCCTTCACGCCGGGGATTTTGGTGCGCCAGCGGATGTCATTGAGACCGCGACCCAGATAATTGCGCAGCGGAGGAGGCAGAATGTCCGACCCATAGACAAGCGGTGCAACAGGCTTGCGCGGGGCCGGCTCGGCATCAAAAATGGCAGCCAGACGCTCATCACGACGCGACAGGGGCGCGGGCTCGAGCTGGTCCAGCTCGGTGCCTGCCAGATTTTCAAGGGCTGCAACGAAACGGCGGGAATCGGGTTTCAGGATGAGGTGGGAGGCGACAAGTGCGTGGAGGCTCGGATCAAGTGAACCTGCGCCATAGGCGGCCAGAAGCGCATCAACAGCTTCGCCCCGGCTCTCAGAACCAATGGTCTCGCGTTTCAAATCAAGCCCCTGCCCGTCTTGTGACCGTCCGCTGTGTGCGATCCGGTCCAGCGCCCTCGCGCCTGCCTCATCACCAATGGCCATATCAAGCCAATGAATTCATGGGCGTTACGCTCCATTCTACATACCAGATCACTTGACCCAAGTGCTTTGTCAGCCGACATGTGGTCAAATTATGACCCTTTCCTCATCAATTTGGCCGAGTTTACCCCTATGAAGACCGCCTCCGACGTCCTCGCCGCCATTGGCAACACGCCCCTGATCAAGCTGCGCCATGCCTCGGAGGCCACCGGCTGCACCATTCTTGGCAAAGCCGAATTCATGAACCCGGGCGGGTCGGTCAAGGATCGCGCGGCTCTGGCCATTGTCCAGGACGCCATGGCCAAAGGCCAGCTCAACCCCGGCGGCTTGATTGTCGAAGGCACGGCGGGCAACACGGGCATTGGCCTTGCAATGGTCGCCAATGCTTTGGGCTTCAAGACGGTCATTGTCATTCCCGACACGCAGTCGCAGGAAAAGAAAGACATGTTGCGCCTGCAAGGCGCAGAGCTGATCGAAGTTCCGGCGGTGGCCTATGCCAACCCGAACAATTACGTGAAAATCTCGGGCCGCCTTGCCGAGCGTCTGGCCAAGGAGCATCCACAAGGAGCGATCTGGGCCAATCAATTCGACAATGTCGCCAATCGCCGTGGCCATTATGAAACCACAGGGCCGGAAATCTTTGCCCAGACGGATGGCAAGGTCGATGGCTTCACCTGCGCGGTCGGTACCGGCGGTACGTTGGCGGGTGTCGGCATGGCGCTGAAAGAGCGCAACAAAAACATCAAAATCGCGCTGAGCGATCCGATGGGTGCAGCCCTTTATCATTATTACGCGCATGGCAGCCTCAAGGCGGAAGGCTCATCCATCACCGAAGGCATTGGCCAAGGTCGCATCACCGCCAATCTGGCAGATGCGCCGATTGATATGGCCTTCCAGATTACCGATGAAGATGCGCTGCCCATTCTATTTGATCTGGCGGAGCAAGAAGGCATGTTGCTGGGCGGCTCGGCGGCCATCAATATTTCGGGCGCCATGCGTCTGGCCAAGGAGATGGGACCGGGTCATACGATCGTGACCATTCTTTGCGATGGTGGCGCACGTTATGCCTCGAAACTTTATAATCCCGCATTTCTGCGTGAGAAGAATCTGCCTGTGCCGCAATGGTTGGAGCGCACATCCACCATCCGTCCCGACTTTCTATAAGCGAGATCTGTCATGACTGATCACCCGCCTGCGCCGCTCGTCTCGACACAATGGCTTGCTGACAAGCTCGGCACGCCGGGTCTCGTCATCATCGATGGCTCTTGGTATTTGCCCGCGCTCAACCGCGATCCCCGTCAGGAATATCTGGAAGGCCATATTCCGGGCGCGGTCTTTTTCGATCTCGACGCGATCTCGTCGCATGCCACCGATCTGCCGCATATGATGCCGCAGCCCACCGAATTTGCGAGCGCCATGCGCCAGCTTGGCATCAATGATGGCGCGCAGATTGTTGTCTATGACGGGCTGGGTCTGTTTTCAGCCCCGCGCATCTGGTGGATGCTGAAAGCCTTTGGCGCACGCGATGTGCATGTGCTGGATGGCGGCCTGCCCAAATGGAAAGCCGAAAACCGCCCGCTGGAGGATGGCGAAACCAAACGTACGCCGGCCCATTTCAACGCACGCCTTGACCATTCCGTGCTTGCCTCCCTGAGCGATGTGCAACGTGCGCTCTCGACACAAGCAGCGATTGTGCTCGACGCACGTCCGGCTGAGCGTTTCCGCGGCGATGTGGCCGAGCCCCGCCCGGGCCTGCGGGCGGGCCATATGCCGGGCTCCAAAAATCTGCCCTTTTCGGCGCTCCTCGAAAATGGCCGCATGAAGAGCCCCGAAGAGTTGAAGGGTGTCTTCACCGCATTGGGGATCAGTTCCGGACAGCGGGTGATCACCTCCTGTGGCTCGGGTGTGTCGGCGGCGATCATCACCTTGGCGTTGACGGTCGCTGGCCAGAAACCCGGCGCGCTTTATGACGGGTCTTGGGCAGAATGGGGCAAGCCGGACGGGCCGCCCATCGCAACGGGCGATTGATCAGCGCACGGGATGCGCCGGAGGAGGCGCAGATCAGACATTTGTGCACATATTCCTCCAACTTTGGGCATGACCCCTCAGATCAGATCGTTTTATAGTCACCTCGTCCGGTCTCGGGACTGATCTGCCTCCAGCAGATTGGGCATGGCGCCTGCCCATGGTGGGTGCTAATGAGGCTGAAGTGTTTTTCGGACTGTTCGACCTGCCCTGCATCGGGGCTCTGGCGGCGGTTCCCGTGGGAGATTGCGAGCGCGCATGAAAAAGATCGAAGCGATCATCAAGCCGTTCAAGCTGGATGAAGTGAAAGAGGCCCTGCAGGAAGCAGGTCTTCAAGGCATCACCGTCACCGAAGCCAAAGGTTTCGGCCGTCAGAAGGGCCATACTGAGCTCTATCGCGGCGCTGAATATGTGGTCGATTTTCTCCCCAAAGTGAAAATCGAAATCGTGCTGGGTGACGAATTGGTGGACAACGCCATCGAAGCCATTCGCAAAGCAGCCCAGACTGGCCGCATTGGCGATGGCAAGATCTTCGTGTCCAACATTGAAGGCGCGATCCGCATCCGCACCGGCGAGACTGGCACGGACGCCATCTGACATTCAGGCCAGCCTGAATGATCCATTCAACCCACACGTCTCGCCAGGCCTCAGTTTGGCGGGACTTGCAAAAAATCAGCCAAAACGCAAACCGGCGTCACGGCACCAACTCACCTGAAGAAGAGGGACTTTGACCATGAAGACCGCCAAGGACGTCCTCAAGGCGATCAAGGACAACGACGTCAAATACGTCGATCTGCGTTTCACTGACCCGCGCGGCAAGTGGCAGCACGTCACTTTTGATCAGTCGCTCGTCGACGAAGAGATGTTCACCGAAGGCACGATGTTCGACGGCTCGTCGATCGCGGGCTGGAAGGCCATCAATGAATCCGACATGACACTTCTGCCGGACCCGACCTCGGCTTGCATGGATCCGTTCTTTGCTGCGTCCACCATGGTCATCACCTGTGACGTGCTCGAGCCGTCCACTGGCGAGCCCTACAACCGCGATCCGCGCGGCATTGCCAAGAAGGCTGAAGCCTATCTCAAGTCGACCGGCATCGGCGACACGGTCTATGTCGGTCCCGAAGCTGAATTCTTCGTGTTCGACGACGTGCGCTTTGCCTCCGACCCGTACAACACGGGTTTCGTGCTCGACAATATCGAACTGCCCACCAACATGGACACGCAGTATGACGGCGGCAATCTCGGCCACCGCGTGCGCACCAAGGGCGGCTATTTCCCGGTGCCTCCGGTCGATTCCGCTCAGGACATGCGCGGCGAAATGCTGGCAGCCATGCAGTCGATGGGTGCGGTTGTTGAAAAGCACCATCACGAAGTGGCTTCCGCACAGCATGAACTGGGTCTCAAGTTCGGCACGCTGACCACCATGGCTGACCATATGCAGGTCTATAAATACTGCATCCATCAGGTCGCACAGAGCTATGGCAAGTCGGCCACTTTCATGCCCAAGCCCGTCTTCGGCGACAATGGTTCGGGCATGCATGTCCACCAGTCGATCTGGAAGTCCGGCAAGCCGGTCATGGCTGGCAACAAATATGCTGACCTCAGCCAGGAATGCCTGTGGTACATCGGCGGCATCATCAAGCATGCGAAGGCGCTCAACGCTTTCACCAATCCGTCGACCAATTCCTACAAGCGTCTGGTGCCCGGCTATGA
>CANGRU010000010.1 GCA_947456315.1 Beijerinckiaceae bacterium
CACATTGGGGCCGTTGGTGCTCAGTGAAGAGCGTCCCTCGCGCCGCCTGTGTCTGTTGATGGCCGATCTTGAACAGATGGAACATGGCGCGCAAAGCGGACCGGTGCGCGAATGGCTGGCGCGTGCAGCCCGCAGCCCGCGTGACCCGATCTGGATGGCCGATGGCGTGACATCGGATCGCTGGGAGCCGGCCTCCCCCGTCACAGGCAAGCTTGATGCGTTCCGTTGGGAGGTGCCGCAAGAACGTCTCTCCGCACCACTGGCAGATCTGGCGCTCGACAACAGCTTACCCGTTGTCGACACCCCGCCTTTGGCGACACCATCACAGCCCAAAGCCATGCCGGGACACGCGCTCTACCCCATGCCCAGCGTGCCTGATGATCCCGGCCCCGTGCCCGATGAAAAAGACGACAGCGAGCCGCGTTTCTCCTGAAAGGCATCCCGCCCGCCTTGCCAAGGGAAAAGCCCTTCGCTATGAGAACGGGGCTTCGACGGGGCGACCCGGAAGGCTCCAGATGCCGATTTAGCTCAGCTGGTAGAGCACCTCATTCGTAATGAGGGGGTCGGGGGTTCGAATCCCTCAATCGGCACCATTTCTCTTCATCCTGCGCACAATCCTGCCGAGCCGGACCTTTATCATCGCGTTCGGCCGTTTGGGCTGCGCGCCGAGCACCACCATCGCAGACAAAGAAAAAGGCGGCCTTGCGAGCCGCCTTTGTGGATTGTCCAGAACGTCAGCGATCAATGCGCGGGCGACAAACCGGGCAGCGTACGACGCAGCAGCTCGAAACCGCCAAACAAGGCGGCGGTGAAGAAGAGATCACCCAGCAGCCCGTTCTGGAAGAACGGGATCGCCATCACATAACATTCAACCAGACCCGCGAGGCTCTTGTCATAGAGGCCATCGAACAGGAAGACGCCGAAATTGGTGACGGCAAAAAACAGCACCGAACCGGCAAAAGATGCGCCAACCAGTTTGGTGACAGATGCGCGATCACCCAGCCATTGACCCACCAGCACCATGGCCGCCACGCAGGCATAAACAAAAGCCATGCCCTGATGCAGACCCAGCACAAGATCGGTCAGGAAGAGAGCCACAAGCGGCACCAGAAAGGCCAGACGGCGATCGGCCAATTGCGCGCCGGCAAAGAGCGCAATCGCGCCCACAGCGGTCGCATTCGGCGGATGCGGCAACAGGCGGGTCAAAGCCGCAAAGACGATCATGCCAATGATGGTTGTCAGCCTGATTTCCACCGCGCAGTCCTTTCGAATCCCAAAGGCAGGAACATCTCGCCCCGGCCCAAGCCTGTTTAACTCAACTCTAGCGGACAGGGGAAGCCCGGTCCATGGCAGACGTTAGTGGCAAAAGCGGCACATGCCGCCCCTACCAGGTCACCTGCAGGCCGGCATAGCCAGAGCGGCCAGCCGTGCCGTAATTATAGACATCCTCATATTTGGCATTGGTCAGATTCTCAGCCCGGGCAAACAGAGAGACACGATCGCTCACCTTGTAATCCGCTGCGACATCAAAACGACCATAGGCTTTCAGCACGACAGGCGCGCCCGAAACGGCAAGCGATGTATATTTATCGCTCCGCTCACCCACATAGCGGAAGATCGGCTCGATCGTCAGCTCTTTGGTCGGCGTCACCGCCACAGACAGGCGGGCCGCATGGCGCGGGCGGCGCAAGAGCCGCAGACCTGTGTCTTCATCACGCGTCTCAAGCAGCGTATAGGCGCTCTTCAACTTGGCCCAACCGGGTATGAAATTATAGGTGAGGCCCGTTTCAACGCCCGACGTCGTCGCTTTGGCGACATTATAAGGCACCCAGGTGATGGCATCGCCAACAATCAGATTGTCGATCTTGTTGCTGAAATAGGTCAGGCTCGCCCGCCCGTCACCCTCGAGAAATGATTGCTCAATGCCGACATCATAGCCCTGCGATTTCTCGGGCTTGAGATCGGGATTGTTATAGGGCGGCGCAAAATACAGCTGATACAGCGAGGGCGCTTTCGCACCTGTGCCATAAGAAGCGCGCACGCGCGTCGTTGATGTGACATCATAAGCCGCTGTCAGGCGATAGGTGGCAAAGGTTCCCGAGCCCGACACATCATCGACACGACCACCTGTCGACAAATGCAATTTTTCGAACAGATCGATTTGATGCAACACATAAGCGGAGCGCGTGGTCTGGCGCTTGCCATAATCTGCGCCATATTCCTCGCCGCTTGCGCGCTCGCTCTCATAGCGTAAGCCGCTGGTGATCGTGCCATATTTGCCGAGCTTCACATCTTCTTGCAGCTCGCTCCCCAAGCGACGGCCGCTATAGGTGAAGTGATCATTGGTGTCGCCAAACGGCGTGCTTTTTGTTGCGAGCCAGAAATCACGGTCGACCTTTGTTTCGAAAGTGGTGAGCGTTGTACGAAACGGGCCGTTTTCCGCTATGGCTTTTTGATAGGCGCTGGTCAGAGTGCCCTTTTGCGGATTGGGTGCCAACGGGTCTTCGCTGAGCGGGCCTGAATCATATTGCAGGCGCTCGCGCGTGATGTTGAACCCCGTTTCAAATGTCAGCGAATCATTGACCTTTTTCGAGATTTTACCCGAGCCGCCCAAGCGGCTCATGGGATCGGCGCCATTGGGATTGAGATCGGCCAGTCGCCCGACGCGGTAGCCGAAGCGCTGGAACCCATCCGTGTGAAACTGATGCAAGGACAAATTGTAGCTGGTGTCCTGTGTGGCGCCATCGACCGATAATTTATTCGAATAGGTGCCGTAGCTGCCGCCTTCTGCGCGATAGGTCCAGCGTGGCGGGCCTTTCTCGCCTTTTTTGGTGATGATGTTGATAACGCCACCAATCGCATCCGATCCATACAGCGCAGATTGAGGACCGCGCACAATCTCGATGCGCTCAATGGTCTGCACAGGCACCATGGACAAATCGAGATCACCACTGACAGATGTGGGATCATTGACGCGCACGCCATCGACGAGAATCGCTGTGTGATTGGTATTCGCGCCGCGCATATTGACGGAGACGGCGCCACCGGGCCCGCCATTTTCCGTCACTGTGACGCCGGGCTGGCTATCCAGAATATCGCGCAGAGACTTATTGCCCTGCTTCTCGATCTCGTCTTGCGTGATCACGCTGACCGACGAACCGATCTGCTGGATCGACATCGGCACGCGATTGGGCGTGATGACCAGATCCTGGCTTTTTTGATCTTGAGATTTTTCGTTTTGAGAATTTTCCTGCGCAAAAGTGGGCAGGACATAAAGAGCGGCACCAGCCAGAATGGCGGCGCGCAGGGCAAGCTGCGACATCAGATCCTCCAACCGACCCGCCGTCGGTGTGTGGGTTTCAACAAGGATCTGGCCGGTATCCTGACTTCGGCGGCATATAGATCGAGCCTTCCCAGCTTATCGCCAGTGACCAGATCCGACCGCTTTACAGTTGCGGGGGCAGTGCGGCGCTAACCGACTTCCCGTTTAACCCCGGCTTCATCCGGGGCACCCTATCCAATGACCACATTAATGCACCGGACCGATGAGTCGGAAGCACAAATCAGCACACGCACATGATTCTTTTTGCTGAGATCGACAAAAATCGGGGCCGGCCATGAAAGCCGACCCCGCTGTTCATCATCAGCCAAGCTTGGTTTTCTGAACGCGGCCACTGGCTTCGACAAACCAGCGCTCGCTATCCAAAGGCTTTCCCGCCAGACGCCGCGTGATCCATTCCGCCTGCATGATGCGCGGATCCGGCCCGTTCGACACGGATGGCCCGCGCAGCGAGTGGCGCGAGTCCTGATAAACAACGAGCTGTTTGGGTCCAGCCAGAGCTTTGCTAAAGGCCTCGGTATGCTCCAGCGGGCACAATTCATCCGACTCACCCGCGGCAATCAGAAACGGCGCTTTGATTTTTCCAGCAAAGCCATGCCAGTCGATTGTCTTGCGGAATGTTTCAAACTCCGCTTCATCCGTAATTCCGGACATGAACATGAAGCGTTTTTTGAATGTGGGTGAGGCTTCATCGAAAATCGCCGTGCCGCCCGGATCGTAACAAGTGCCCGTCACCGCGCAGGCTTTGAACGTCGGCTCTTCAGAAATCATCGCGGCCGAGAAGAACGAGCCGAAACTGGAGCCTGTTGCCGCCACACGCTCAATGTCGATCTCGGGCCGCGTGCGCAGCCATTTGGCAACTTCCTTGCCGGTTTCTGTCCAGCCTTTCACATCGACAAAAATGCCGCGCAGCGGTGTTTCCCAATAGCCGGGACCTTCAATGGCGAGCACCGCATATTTGCGATCCATCCAGCCATCGCCATAAAGCGAGACAGAACGCTCCTTGAAACCATCCATGCCGGGAACCGCCACAACCACGGGCACTTTTTGTCCGGCCTGATAGCCCGGCGGCAGATGGAAAATCGCTGGCAGCGTTTTGCCGCGATAGGGGATTTCAATCCATTCAATCTTGTGGTCGGCAAGCGCCATATATTTTTTGAAGTTGTCTAGTTTCTTGTCATTGTTGCGCCGAAGCCGCGGGCCATGCTCTTCAAGGCCCCACATGGCGGTCGCCCAATAAGCCGCAGCAATATAATAATTGTCGCGCGCCGGAATCATCTCTTCGGCTTTTTCATGCTCGATGGCGAGCGCCTCGCGCTTGCGCGCCAAGGCTTCCATCGCCGGAACAATGTCTGCATATTTTTTCACGCGCTGACGCCAGGTCGCCATATCGTCCTGAATGGCCAGACCACAGGCGCGCAACAGCGTGCTCGTGTGGCCCTGATCCCAATCAATGCCATTGGCCTGAATGATATTGTCGAGCACCCAGCGCTGATCATCGAAGCGCTTCATTTTTGGCTCGCCCACAGGCAAGCCTTCGGCATGGGCAGCGCTGGTCAGGCCAGCAGCCGCGGCGAGCGGAATCGAACGCAGGAATTGACGGCGTAGCATGCGCAACCTCCCCAGATTATTTTTTAGCTCCAGCCTGAATGCGCAGCCGGGCACCTCCAGCCTAGCAACAAGAACGCGGGCCGCAAAAGCGCCTTTCGTCGAAGAAGAAAGCTGCCTGAGGGCTTGCCTGTAGCCTTGCGCGCTGGTCAAATCGGCTCATATCAGCGGCCAAAAGACCGCGACGGGGAGGACGACAATGGCACGGCAGCAAAGCCTCGCGTCAGGCGTGGCGGCATTTTCACTCGCACTTCTGGCCAGCGCTGGCGCCTTCGCCCAAACGGTTGAAGATTTTTACAAATCCAAACCACTGACCATTATCGTGGGTGTGCCGACCGGTGGCGGCTATGATCTCATCGCCCGCCTGCTCTCGCGCCATATGCCGCGTCACATCCCCGGCAATCCGACACCCATCGTCCAGAACATGCCGGGCTCCGGCAGCGTCGTTGCCTCGGGCTATCTGTATTCCGTCGCTCCCAAAGATGGGTCGGTGATCGGCACCTTGGCCCGCATTGCACTGATCGAGCCTTTGTTCACGCCACAAAAATACGACAGCACCAAACTCACCGCCATTGGCAGCGTGTCGAAAGACATCAGCACCTGTATTTCATGGAAGACGGCCAAGGTGAAAAACTGGGACGATCTGATGAAGAAGGAATTCATCGCATCGGGCCAAGCCACGGGCGCTGATCCCGATGCATTCGCCAATATGATCCGCCACCTATTCAACGCGCCGATCAAACTTGTCACGGGTTATCCCGGCACCAATGAGCAGGCGTTGTCGATGGAACGCGGCGAGACGGAGGGATATTGCGGCGTGTCCTATTCGACCATCAAGACACGCTATACGAAATGGCTGGATGAAGGCTCGATCAACATCATCGTGCAAAATGCGGTGGAGAAACATCCTGATCTGCCCAATGTGCCACTCATCACAGACATGGCCAATGACGCGGAGCAATTGCAGATCATCCGCCTGATCGTTGCCACACAAAATATGGCGCGGCCGTTCTTTGCGCCGCCCGGTATTCCGGCTGATCGTGCAGCCGCGCTGCGCAAGGCTTTTGATGCAACGATGACAGACCCCGAATTTGTTGCCGAAGCGGACAAGATGAAAGTCGAAGTCACGCCGATGACAGGCGATGAAGTGAATGGCTTGCTGAAAGAGCTCTATGCCACGCCAAAACCTGCGGTTGAAAAAGCCGCCAAAGCCATGGCGCCGTAAGTCTGGTCTCAGGGCCACGTCCAGAGGAAGAGCGGATCCATCCACGCGGGCAGATCCATGAAGTCGCGCACATTGTCGATCGACATGGACAACAAGACTGCGCCCAGCAACGACACAAATGTGCCTGCAATCATGCGCGAGTCAAAAATCTCATAGCGCCGGTTCACCATGTAACTGAAGAAGAGACGGAAGACGAGCGACAGGCGCTGGATTGGCGACACCACGGAGACCGGTGCAAAAGACAAAGCGACATAGCGCAGTAATTGCGACACGCCGACAAAAAAGCCTGCCCAGCAAAACCATTTGGCGGCCTCGCCCGAGATTTCGCTGACATGTTTCACTTTGCCCAGCAGCGGAATGAGCAAAAGCACAACAACGGCCGCAGAAATATAAGAGACAAGCCCGCCTGCAATGCTCGCCTGCCAGCTTGAATGTTCCAGCGCCATGCGCACAAGGATGGGGCTGGTGCCATAGGCCGAGGCTGCCAGAAGTGAAAACACATAACCTTCGACATATTGGGGTGTAAAAGCCAATTCGCCGCCGCCTGCCGCTTTGGCTTGTCCCTTTTTCTCAACAGTGAGCAAAGGGCCCGCCAGAATGAGAGCGATGCCCAGCACTTTCATGATCGTCAGCTTTTCGCCCAGCAGCGTGACCGCCAACACCAAGGCGAAGAGCACGGATGTTTCCATCAAAGGGCCGGAGAGATTGGCGCCGATCGCTTTCACCGCGCGGTAATTGCAGTAGCGGCCGAAGACAAAATGCGCGATGCCCGCTGCGGCAAAGGACGCATGGGTTGCCCACGTGAACTCATGCAGGGCTGGCAATGCGCCGAAATACAATGCGGGGATCAACATCAATGGCACGCCAAAGGGCACCGTAATCGCCATCGCTTGCAAGACTGATCCTGAGAGCACACCGCGCCGCGCCAGAGTATTGTTCATGGCAAACGTTGCCGCTGCGCAAAGCGCGAGAAGTCCCCCCACATCAGCCTCCTTGCCGGTTTCTTGCTTGGTCGTGGTCCGGCTGGTCACAGCTTAGGCCGAGAGCCCGAGCCTTTGCAATCTTAGCGCGCAGGCGTTGCGCCACGCCGATCACCGCTGCGGCGCAGGAAAATATTGGCGACCATGGCTTGCGCGATATGTTCGGCCATACAGGGGAAGCCCAGATCGTTCAGGCTGAATTCATCATCGGCCGAGACTTCGGAGGCGGCTTTCGTCTGCGCCAGAAACTCCATGGCTTTGTCACGGCGCACATAGAGGAGATTTTCTTCCAGCGCGATGCGATCCAGCGCGCTACGAATCTCAAACCAATGTTCATCGCGTGCATATTTGGGCGTATATTGCAGCCCGACCAGCACGACATCGATCTTGTTCTTGTTCAACATGCGCACAGTTGCGCGCACGGTTGTTTCAAACTCCACGACAGGCACACGTGCGACTGCATCATTGGTGCCCAGCTGCCAAAGCACCAAAGATGGTTTCAAAATGGCCGCTTCATTGATCAGACGTCGCGCGCTGACCGAGGCAATCTCGCCCGACACACCGCGGTTGACCACTTCCACATCAATGCCCTTCCAGACATTTTCGAGAAGCTTTTCCAGACGCGAAGGGTAATTGCCTGATTTGTTGCCAGACCAAGTGGCCGAAGAGCCGATGGCGAGCACGCGCATTTTCTTGCTGGCTTCAATCCGGGCGGCCGTATGAGACAGAGGTGCATCACGCGCCACTTCTGATTGCGGCACGGAACATTGCAGAGCAAGGGCCGCTGCATGAAGCGGCGGTGTGGGATATTGCGTCTCAGCCTGGATCTGAGGCACATCCGTGATTGCGGAATCGCTTTGCTGCGCCGCAGCATCCTGTGCTGTGGCGGGCGCACCTGCTGTGAAAAGCAGGATCAGACCTATGATCAGCGCGGCCAATTGATGCGCCATTCATTTCCCCAAGCAATGGCGAGCATTGCAGCCACGCCAATCAACAGCACAAGCGTGTCTGTGACAAGACCCGCCGGATTTGCAAAACGAACAATCTGCCCTGCCAGAGAGAGAAGAGACCCTGCACAAAAGACATGCAGTGAATTTCGACCCAGCAAACACAAAGGCACGCTCAGAAAACGGAACGGCCCCCAATGCGTGGCCTTGTCGAACAGACCGCCCAGCAGCATCACAAGGCCAAGCATATGCACAATGCGCATCGGCGAGAGCGATGTCTTGTCGTTCATGAAAAACAGACGCGGCTCAGGCAGTTCGAACGGGTTCGGGCTCCAATTGATCATGGCCAACCACAGACCGATGCCCACAATCACCAAGCCCAGAATGCGCAGCTCCATGCGCTTGTCTTCAATAAAGCCTGCCGCCTGTTTGGGGCGTGCCAGCACATAGCCCAGCACAAATTGCAATTGCCAGGCAAAGGGGTTGAAGAACCACACGCCTTCCACCGGCCATGTCGGCAAATTGAGCTCGGACAGCAATGTCAGCGCCCAGACGCTGACCGAATAGAACAGGAGAATACGCAGCGAGATGCGGCCCAGCACAACCACCAAAGGCGCAAAGGCCATCATCACAATATACAGCGGCAACACGTCGAAATAGCCCATTTGATGGGCCAGCATGACAATGCCGATCTGTGTTTGCACAGGGCTTTCAAAAAAAGCGCTCGCATTGTTCCATTGCAGAATAAGCGGCGTATCGAGATAGATGGCCGCACCTGCCATCATCGCCAGCGCCAATGAGACAATCACGAGCTGTGCCGCATAAATGGTAAAAGCGCGCGCCTCGAGCCGCATGAACAAACGCATACCGACCAGATTCTCGTTGCGGCTTTCGGACAGATAGCGCAGCGAAAAACCGGCGAGAAACACAAAGAGCTCAGCCGAATCCGACAGACCAAAGGCGCGGTGCGTGAATTGCTCGAAGTAAATGCCCGGAATGTGATTGATGAAAATCGCAATCAGCGCATAGCCACGCCAGAAATCGACCTGATTGAGCGCGCGCGCAGCCACCCGACGCGGTTGCGCCAAGTGTTTGGGGTCGGGGCTCTCGGCCAAGGTCGAATCGCGCTGCATGCTGGGCGCAACATACGCCGCCTGATGCCGGCATTGGAAGCGCTGCTCGTGTGCGAAAGACTTGCCCGCAGACCACCCCCTGTGCGAACATCCAGACAAAGCAAAAACCCGCGAAAGAGCGGGACAGGAGGAAAAAGAATGCTGACAGGCCTCACCCGTCGCCTCGCCATGACCGCCACCCTCGGCCTCGCCCTCGGCGGGACTGTCGCTCATGCCCAGACGCCTGAAGTCTTCTACAAAGGCCGCCAGATGATCATGGTGGTCTACTCGCCGCCCGGCTCGACCTATGATCTCTACGCCCGCGCGCTCGTGCGCCATATGCCGCGCCACATTCCCGGCGAGCCCAATTTCATCGTGCAGAACATGCCCGGCGCCGGCGGCCTGAAGGCCATGGATTATCTCTATAACATCGCCCCGAAGGATGGATCCGTCCTTGGCACCGTTGGCCGTGGCCTCGCTTTCGAGCCCATGCTTGGCCACAAGGAATTCAAATTCGACCCGCTCCGGTTCACCTGGATCGGCAGCATGAGCCGCGACGTGAGCTTGGCTATTTCCTGGCACACGTCCAAGGTGAAGACGCTGGCTGATTTGCAAAAGTCTGAAGTCATGACGCCCGGCACGGGCGCGGGCGCGGATTCGGAAATCATGCCGCTCGCCTATAACGCGCTGGCAGGCACCAAATTCAAAGTCATCAATGGCTATCCGAACACGGTGCAGGCTGCGCTTGCGCTCGAGAATGGCGAGCTCGACGGCATTGCCTATTGGGCCTGGGGCTCGATCAATTCCAGCAAGCCAGACTGGATTCGCGACAAGAAAGTGAATGTGCTGTTTCACACGGGCGACAAGCCGCTGCCCCAATTGCCGGGCGTTCCCTCGATCCGCGATGCCGCACAAAACGATCTTGATCGCAAGGCACTCGACTTCCTGTTGGCGCGCGAAGTTTTAAGCCGGCCTTTCCTCGCACCGCCTGATATCCCTGCAGATCGCGTCAAAGTGCTGCGCGCAGCTTTCAATGCGACCATGAAAGATCCGGCTTTCTTGCAAGAGGCCGAGCGGGCGGCTCTTGAAATCGAACTCGTGACAAGCGAAGAAACAGAAAAAGTTTTGCGTAGCGCGGCCAATTCACCTCCTGAAGTGATCAACCGCGTGAAATCACTGCTGGGGCGCTAAGCTCTTTTACCCAACGGACGCTCCGCCTTGAACGGGACGCCCAACGGCCGGCTACAAGACCGGCGAACAAGGACCCTGTATCATGGCACTCGAATTTGGCCTTTATGCCCCGATCCCAATGGTCTCCGTTGGATCGCCTGAAATTGCGCAAGCTGTTTCACAAGCGTTGCAACCTTTGCCTGACAACCAGCGTGATGCGCAATTTGAACTCGCGCTGTCCGTTTTGCTGGCGGCCGACCGTTGCGGGTTTGATCTGACGCTTTTTGCCGAGCGCCATCTGGGCCACGACATGCATGGCTGGATCATGGCATCGGCCCTTGCCTCGCGGTTCGAGCATATGCGCGCGCTGGTGGCTGTGCATCCGGGCCTGTGGGATCCGGTGATGGTTGCCAAAATGGCGGCCTCGCTTGATCGCATTGTGAAAGGCCGCATGGCGATCAATATCGTCAATGGCTGGTTCGATGAAGAGTTTGAAATGTTTGGCGGCACCGTCCTGCAAGGCGAAGACCGCTACCAGCGCACCATCGAATTCATGGATATTATGCGCGGCCTATGGACGCAGGAAAGCTATACCAAGCACGGCAAGTTCTACAACGTCGAGAATGCGCGCCTCTTGCTCAAGCCACGCACAGCAAAAGGACCGGAGATTTTCTCTGTCTCGACGAGCGATCGGGGCCGCGACTTCATTGCTGAGCAATGTGACTGGTGGTTTGTCGAATTCCCTAAAGAAGCCGAAACAACGGCCGACATTATGAAAGCTCTGGAAACCTCCATTGCCGACATGAACCAACGCACCGCACGCACAGGCCGCAAAGTGCGCTATGCGCTCAATCCCTTTGTGGCGATCGGCAAAGACACGCAAGAAGCAGTTGATTCCACCATCCAGCAAATGTTCAAATATGATCCCGATCCAGACACGCGCAAACTGGAACGGCGCATGATTCCCAACACCCGCGCCGGCTGCATGGGCAAGCCCGAAGATGTGCGCAAGCAACTCCAGCGCTTCAACGATCTGGGCATTGAGTTCATTCTGATGAAGCTCTTGCCCAATGTCGCCAATGTCGAGCGGATCGGTGCTGAAATCATCCAGCCCCTGAAGGGTTGAGCCCAACAAAAAGGCGGCCCGCAAGGCCGCCTTTTTTCATTCAGGCTTGAACGTCAGCGCCACACCGTTGATGCAATAGCGCAGACCTGTGGGCGGTGGCCCGTCTGGAAAGACATGGCCCAGATGCGAGCCGCATTGGCTGCAATGGACTTCGGTCCGCACCATGCCGTGACTGCGATCTGTATGTGTCTCGACTGATCCCGGAATCGGATCATTGAAACTTGGCCAGCCGGTGCCGCTTTCAAACTTCAATTTGGATGGAAACAAATCCTGCTCGCAACCAGCGCAAGCAAAAACACCCGTGCGCTTTTCATGCAGCAATGCACATGAGCCGGGACGCTCCGTGCCGTGTTGGCGCATGACCTGATATTGCTCAGGGGTAAGGCGCTGGCGCCATTGATCATCACTCAATGTGAAAGGAAATTCGCTCAGTGTCATGGTGCGCTCATCATGGCTTAGGGCTTGGGTTTGGCAACAGACTCCGAATATCGGGCAGGTGTTTGATTTTTTCCAGAACCTGCCCCACCAAACCTGTCGGCACCAAGCCAAAAAAACGGGCAATGGTCATTGTTGATTGTGGCGGGAGCATATGGCCAAGCCCAGCGACCATGTCATGCTCTATGGCATCGCGCCCCTCGGCATCCTGCCAGATACATTGATGATGCCCTTCCAACAGCCATTGATCAGAAGAGGGCTCTGCAGGCAGACCCTGCGCATGACGCCATTGACGCACCAAGCCACCCGCATTGGCGGGTGCCACAACATCATCTCCCAGCCCATGCCAGACCAGCAGACGCGGCCAATGCGTGGTTGGAGGTGCGCTGGCACGCAGGCTTTCAGCCGCCTCCGGCCCCGTGCGCTTGTCGCCTTGCGACATTGCCTCGATGGCTTGGGGCAAACTGTCGGCAATGCCAACCGGCAGGCCAGCCACGACTGCGCCCGCTTCAAAGACATCAGGATAGGCAGCCAAGATGGCTGCAGCCATCGCGCCACCCGCCGAGAAGCCGGTGATGAAAATACGCACCGGATCAATCTCATATTGCCGCTGCAGATAAGCAACCATGGCGCGGATGGAGGCCGCTTCACCCTGATCGCGCGCGCGGCTGCGCGGGCTGAACCAGTTGAAACAACTCTGCCCATTGTTGGCGTCACGTTGCAGGGGATAGCAAACCAGAAAGCCTTCTTTGGCGGCCAGACCGCACCAGTCAGCCGCGCGCTCATATTGCTCGGGCGTTTGCGCACAGCCATGCAAGACAACGACGAGAGCTGGATGTTTGGGCCGCGTGTCAGGCACATAAACCTGCAACCGCAGATTGCCCGGATTGGCACCAAACTCGGCAATTTCGGTCAAACGCGGAGCGCTTCCGGGGGAAGCGGGCGGTGTGGATGGCAAGAAATCAAACAGGCGCAGCCATTGCTGGCGCGCCCTGTTGAGCTCCTCGATAGTCTGGCCAATCCGATGCACAGGCACTCCCCTTTATTGCTGCGATGCAGCATACCGCAGAGTAGCCTAAAATCATAGAGAGTTCAGCACCTTGGGCGAGAGCACGATACTCCGCTGCGGTGGCCTTGCAACCGGTCTGGCGTGTTTGGGGCTTTTATCTGTGACTTTTCATCACCGAACCGGTCAATCGGTCAGGATCAGCGCCCAATAGACCTTGTATTTCGATTGCTCGACATAAGCGGTCGCTATGCCCATGCGGCGCATGGCGGGGCTGAGCATATTCTTGTTGTGGGGGGGTGATTCCCGCCAGCCTGAAAAAGCCTCCGCCAATGTGTGATAGCCCGCACCGACATTTTCGGTGGCTGTTTTATGGTCCAGCCTGCCTGACAGGCGCGTTTGCAACGTGCCGCCGATTTCATGGCTCATATGATCGGCACGGGCCATAGCGAGTGCCTGCTCTTGCGCGGCCTGCATCAAAGCCGGATCAAGCGAGAGGGCGGAGCCGCCATTATTGGTGCGATAGATCGAGATCATGTCGCGCGCCGCCACGGCATCCACCTGCGCGGCTGTGGCATTGAGCTTTTTATAAAAGCCGGGCCCATCCGACAAAGTGAAGCCGACGGGTGACGAAGAACAGGCTGCCAAAGGCAGGCCTGCAGCGGCCAGAAGAAACATGCGGCGCGACGCGACAAAAGTCATGGGTCTGTTCAATCCTGTTTTTTGGCGGCGAGCGACTCGAGCCCGCCAATGTGAATGACGGGCGCTGGTGCGACCGGCGGCGAGATGCTGATGTTTTCTATCTTGAAGCGTGCGTGAATGGCAAAATGCAAATCGCTTTTCACGCGACCGGCCTTTTCAACATCCCCGACAAAACAGACGAGCTCGAATTTGAGCAAGGTCTCGGTCATAGCGATAAACAGAACCGCGGGCGCCGGGAGTTTTTCAACCAGCTCATGACCCTTGGCCACATCC
>CANGRU010000011.1 GCA_947456315.1 Beijerinckiaceae bacterium
CATTGACGGCCGTGCCCCAGGAGGCGGGAATATCATTGAGCTTGCGATAGGTAATGGCGCGCTGGTTCATCCATGAGCCAAACACGGCGCCGATCGCGCCCCACAGCTGTTCTTTGGGATCTTGCGGGAAAGGCTTTCCCGTCGCCTCTTGCACCTTGGCCTTGTAGCCCTTGATCACCTCGCGCCAATCGGCGGCGGTGAGATCGGTGTCGAGCATGTAATTGTGGTGATCCTTGAACTCTTCGAGGATCTCTTCGAACTCGTGATGATCCACATCAAGCACGACATTGGAATACATCTGGATGAAGCGGCGATAGGAATCATAAGCGAAACGCTCGTCGCCAGCACTTTTGGCCACCGCATCCACAGTCGCATCATTGAGACCGAGGTTGAGCACCGTATCCATCATGCCGGGCATGGAGGCGCGTGCCCCCGAGCGCACCGAGACGAGCAGCGGATTGGCCGGATCGCCAAATGTGTGATGCGCAATCTTGCCGATATGGGCGAGGGCGGCCTCGACCTGACCTGTCAGCTCATCGGGATATTTGCGCCCATGGTCATAAAACCATGTGCAGACTTCGGTCGAAATGGTGAAGCCCGGGGGCACGGGGAGACCCAGATTGGACATTTCAGCAAGATTGGCGCCCTTGCCGCCGAGCAAATCACGCATGCTGCTCTGGCCTTCGGCCGTGCCGTCACCGAATGTGTAAACCCATTTGGTCATGTCGATCGTCCCCGGACGGAATCAAGATAAGGGCGAGCCCTGCCCTCTATACGGCCCTCTCTAGGCGCTGGACCGGAGGAGTCAATTCGCTCTTGGTCCCCACCAGCAGCCAGATGCGGCCAAGCCCATGTTCAGCACAGATGTGGCGAAAGAGCGTCAATGTGCACCAATTGGCAGTGCCAGCCCTGTCGTGCTAGCCAATGCCACCCTATTCCAGTCCGGCCAAAAGCCATTTGATCCTGATCAGAGCCTGAAATTTTGCCAAACCCCTCCAAAACACCCCTTCTCGACCGGATTTCAACGCCGGCCGACCTGCGCCAGCTGCCCGAGGGCGAGCTGAAGCAGGTTGCGGCCGAGCTGCGGGCCGAGACCATTGATGCCGTTTCCGTGACGGGCGGGCATCTGGGCGCGGGTTTGGGCGTGGTCGAGCTGACGGTGGCTATCCACCATGTTTTTGATACGCCGCGTGACCGGCTCATCTGGGATGTCGGGCATCAGGCCTATCCACACAAGATTCTGACCGGACGGCGCGAGCGCATCCGCACGCTGCGCCAGGGCGGCGGCCTGTCGGGCTTCACCAAGCGCTCCGAGAGCGAATATGACCCGTTCGGCGCGGCCCATTCCTCGACCTCCATTTCGGCGGGTCTCGGCATGGCGGTGGCGCGCGATCTGGATGGCCGCAAAAACAATGTCATCGCCGTCATCGGGGATGGCGCCATGTCGGCCGGCATGGCCTTTGAGGCTATGAACAATGCGGGTGCGATGCATTCGCGCCTGATCGTCATTCTGAACGACAATGACATGTCGATTGCCCCGCCGGTCGGCGCCATGTCGGCCTATCTGGCGCGGCTGGGTGCAACGCGCACCTATCTCAAGCTGCGCGACATCGGCAAACAGCTCACCCGCCAATTGCCCGCGCGCCTTGATCGCGCGATCACACGCGCGGTGGAACATGCGCGCGGCTATGTGACCGGCGGCACTTTGTTTGAAGAACTCGGCTTCTATTATGTCGGGCCCATCGACGGACATA
Source organism: Beijerinckiaceae bacterium (assembly GCA_947456315.1). Lineage (GTDB taxonomy): Bacteria > Pseudomonadota > Alphaproteobacteria > Rhizobiales > Beijerinckiaceae > Terripilifer. Next base: position 1,755 of record CANGRU010000011.1, read on the forward strand.
ATCTCGACCAGCTTCTGCCGGTCCTGAAAAATGTGCGCGACACCGATGTCGGCGGTCCGGTGCTGATCCATGTCATCACGCAAAAGGGCAAGGGCTATGCGCCGGCTGAGAGCGCGGACGACAAATATCACGGCGTCAACACATTCGATGTGGTGACGGGCGCGCAAGCCAAGCCCAAGGCCAATGCGCCCTCTTACACACGCGTCTTTGCCGATGCGCTGATCAAGGCCGCGCGCGAGGATGACAAAATTGTCGCCGTCACCGCCGCCATGCCGACCGGCACGGGGCTTGATCTGTTCGGACAGGAATTTCCCAAGCGCACGTTTGATGTCGGCATTGCCGAACAGCATGCCGTGACTTTTGCCGCCGGTCTGGCGACCGAAGGTTACAAGCCGTTTTGTGCGATTTACTCGACCTTCCTGCAGCGCGGCTATGATCAGGTCGTGCATGATGTGTCGCTGCAAAATCTGCCTGTGCGTTTTGCCATTGATCGCGCGGGCCTTGTGGGCGCGGATGGTGCGACCCATGCGGGCTCGTTCGACATTGCCTATCTGGGCATCCTGCCCGACATGACGATCATGGCGGCGGCTGACGAGGCCGAGCTTGTGCATATGGTCGCCACTGCCGCCGCTTACGATGCGGGCCCGATTGCCTTCCGTTATCCGCGTGGCGAAGGCGTTGGTCTTGAACTGCCGACCTTTGGCAATGTGCTCGAGATCGGCAAAGGCCGCATCATGCGCGAGGGCACGCGTATCGCGATCCTGTCGCTGGGCACACGCCTCGCAGAAGCCTTGCAAGCCGCTGACATGCTGGGTGCGCAGGGTCTGTCGACGACCGTGGCTGACGCGCGTTTCGCCAAGCCGCTCGACCGCGATCTCATTCGCCGATTGGCCGCCAACAATGAAGTGCTGATCACGATTGAAGAAGGCACGATTGGCGGCTTTGGCTCCTTCGTCATGCAAGCGCTCGCCGAAGATGGCGCACTTGATGGCGCAGGCCGCCGCGTGCCGCTGAAATTCCGCGCCATGGTCTTGCCCGATGCCTATCAGGATCATGACAAGCCCGAGCGCCTCTATGCGCAAGCGGGGCTCGATGCGAAATCCATCGTCGCCAAAGTGCTCTCGGTGCTGGGTCGCGAAGACGATGCGGCCAAAGCGCTGATTGCGTGATGCGCCAGACTGTATCTGGATTGCTTTGCTTCGCTCGCAATGACGGCGCGAGACATTCATGAAATCCCGCGCCGATCTTCTGCTTGTCGAGCGCAAGCTGTTTGCCTCGCGGGCCAAGGCGCGGGAGGCCATTGAAGCCGGACTTGTGCTGGTCGATGGTGTGGCGCTGAAAAAGCCCTCCGACATGGTCGATCCGAAATCCAAAATCGATGCGCAAAAGCCCTACAGCTGGGTGTCGCGTGGCGGGTTGAAGCTTGAAGCGGGTCTCGCGCATTTCAACATCGAGGCCAAAGGGCGCATCTGTCTGGATGTCGGCGCGTCGACCGGCGGCTTTACCCATGTGCTCTTGGCGGGTGGTGCCGAGAAAATCTTTGCCGTTGATGTCGGTCAGGATCAGCTGCACGAAAAGCTGCGCAAGAGCCCGCGCGTGGTCAGCCTCGAGCAGACCGATGCACGCGTGCTGGATGCCACACTCATCCCGCAAGCGCCCTCGCTCGTCGTCTGCGATGCCTCTTTCATCTCCCTCAAACTGGTCCTGCCCCAAGCCCTTCAACTGGCGGCACCCGGCGCTTTTCTGGTGGCGCTGATCAAGCCGCAATTCGAGGCCGGCCGTCAGGCGGTCAAGGAGGGGCGCGGAATCGTGCGCGACGGCGCCATTCACGAGGCGGTTTGCGCCGATATTGCAGAATGGCTCGCAGGCAGTGGCTGGAACGTGCTAGGGATCACGCCCTCTCCCATTGCCGGTGGCGATGGCAATCTCGAATTTCTGATCGGCGCCCAAAAATCATGACGAACCGCCTGCATCTCAATGCCGAAGTGCTGATCTCGCGCCTTGGCCAGCGTGGCGAGGGCTTGGCCTCTTTTGAAGGCGGCCAGCTCGCTGTGCCCTATGCGCTGCCCGGCGAGCGCGTGCGCGTGGAAGTGGACCGCGACCGCGCCAAGCTGGTTGATGTGCTGGAGCCGAGCGCTGACCGCATTCCGGCTTTTTGTCCGCATTTCACCACCTGCGGTGGCTGCGCCGTGCAGACTTTGGCCAAAGCCCCTTATGAAGAATGGAAGCGCGGGCTGGTGGTCCATGCGCTGGCTGTGGCGAAAATCGACACGGAGATTGCACCCCTCATCGACGCGCATGGCGCGGGACGCCGCCGCGCGACCTTCCATTCGCGTGTCATTGATGAAGGCATGAGCCGCAAGCGTCTGGAACTGGGCTTCATGCAGGCGCGTGCGCATACCATTGTGCCGATCCCCGATTGCCCCATTCTCGATGTCGGCCTCAACGGCGCGATGGAAGCTGCGCGCGCTGCCGCCACCGTTCTCATTCCGCTGGGCAAACCTCTGGATATTGTGGCGACCGCCACAGATGAAGGCCTTGATCTTGATCTGCGCGGCAGTGGCCCGCTCGACTTCGGTTATGTGCAAGCTTTGATCGAAGTGGCGGGCAAGCATGATCTGGCGCGCATTTCCAATCATGGCGAAGTGCTGATTGAGCGGCGCCCGCCCAATCTGCAAATGGGTCGCGCAACTGTAACGCTGCCTGCCGGCGGCTTTTTGCAAGCCACGGCTTTGGGGGAAGAGACCCTCGCCAAACTCGTCTGCGATGCGGCCAAAGGTTCCAAGCGTGTGGCTGATCTGTTTGCGGGCTCGGGCACATTTGCTCTGCGCTTGGCTGAACAAGCCGAAGTGACCGCCGTTGAAGGCGATGATGCTGCAATGAAAGCGCTGACGCGTGGCGCGGGCTATGCCAAAGGCTTGAAGCAAGTGCGCACGGAGACGCGCAATCTGTTCACGCGCCCGCTGATGGGTGGCGAACTCGACAAGCTTGATTGCGTGGTTTTCGATCCGCCGCGTGCGGGTGCTGAAGAGCAAGCCCATGCGCTGGCCGCTTCCAAACTGCCACTGATCATCGGCGTCTCGTGCAATCTGCAATCCTTCACCCGCGATGCGCGGATTTTGATCAACGGCGGCTACAGGCTCGAAAAAGTCACCCCGGTGGACCAGTTCCGCCATTCCGCCCATGTCGAGGTTGTCGGTGTCTTCCGCCGCATCCCCGGCCCCAAACCCAAACGCCGCGGCAGCCTTTTGGGCTGACGCGAAAAGCCCGCTAGAGTGTGGCCCATGAGTGCAACACGGCCCGACCTTCTGCAAAAACTCGCTGCCATCGTGGGCGATGCGCATGTGCTATGCGCCGGCCCCGATATGGCGGGCTATTTGAGCGAGCCGCGTGATCTGTTTCATGGCGCCGCACTGGCCGTCGTGCGGCCCGGCTCGACACAAGAGGTCGCCGCCATTTTGCGCCTGTGCCACGACAGCGGCACGGCCATTGTCCCACAAGGCGGCAATACAGGGCTTGTCGGCGGGCAAGTGCCGGATGGTTCGGGCCATGCGATCCTTCTCTCGCTCACGCGCATGGACCGTCTGCGCGAAACCGATCTCGCCTCCAACACGATGATTGTCGAGGCGGGCATGACGCTCGCCCGCGTGCAGGAAGAAGCAGACAAAGCCGATCGGTTGTTTCCACTCTCACTTGCCTCCGAAGGCTCGTGCACGATTGGTGGCAATCTCGCCACCAATGCAGGCGGCACGGCGGTGCTGACTTATGGCAATGCGCGCGAATTGGTGCAGGGGCTTGAAGTCGTGCTGGCTGACGGGCGCGTGCTGAGCAATCTGTCCAAACTGAAAAAAGACAATACCGGCTATGACCTGAAACATCTCTTCATGGGATCGGAAGGCACGCTCGGCATTATCACCGCCGCTGTGGTGAAATTGTTTCCGCGCCCGCGCAGTGTCGAAACGGCGTTTGTCGGATTGAAAAGTCCAAAAGCCGCGCTTGATCTTTTGATGCTGACGCAGAAGCTCGTGGGGCAGGATGTGAAAACATTCGAACTGATGCCGCGCATCGGCATCGACTTTGCGCTGAAACATGGCAGCAACACCCGCGATCCGCTCATGTCATCGCATGATTGGTATGTGATGCTGGAACTGGCCTCCAGCGCGGAGGCCGGTTTGCATGAGACCATGCTGCATGTGCTGCAACAGGGCATGGATGCCGGCGTGATCGACGATGCAGTGCTGGCCAGCTCGCTCGACCAGCGTGCCGGTTTCTGGCGTTTGCGCGAGCTGATGTCGGATGTGCAAAAGCTTGAGGGCGGCTCGATCAAACATGACGTGTCCGTGCCGGTCGCACGCGTGCCCGAGTTTATCGCCGCCGCCAGCAAAGCGATTGTCGCCGCCATGCCCGGAGCACGCCCTGTGCCGTTCGGACATCTGGGCGATGGCAATATTCACTTCAACATTTCGCAAGCCGTGGGCGCCGACAAGCAAGCCTTTCTGGCACGTTGGGATGAAGCCAATGCGATTGTGCATGGCCTAGTTGCGGAGATGCAGGGCTCGATTTCTGCCGAACATGGCATCGGCGTTTTGAAACGCGATTTGCTGCGGCAGGTGAAAGATCCAGTGTCGCTGGATGTCATGCGCGCAATCAAAGCAGCGCTTGATCCCAAGGGCATTATGAATCCGGGCAAGGTGCTTTAGGGCAGCTCCCTACCCTCTCCCAAAGGGAGAGGGTGGCTGCAAAGCAGCCGGGTGAGGGGTTACGCCCTCATATTGTTTGATTGTAACCCCTCATCCGGTCGCTCTCGCGACCACCTTCTCCCTCTGGGAGAAGGTTACGCGCGCTCGTTCAGACTAAAACAATTCCCCCTGTCCGCTCGTCGGCTTCGGCTTCTTCTCGCGCTTGGGTGCCGGCTCTGGTGGCGCGCCGGTGGCGGGCTCTTGAATCCACACACCATCATTGGACACTTTATTCACCGCCGGACCGATCTCGAGAAGATCGAGCATGTCTTCGCGCGCCGGGCGCATGAGTTGCGCCGCCTCATCCGTATCGCGCTCGTCGGGCGACAACCACAGATCAAATTGCGCACGCTCCAGCAGCACCGGCATGCGATGATGCACGGGTGACATGAGCTCATTGGCGGCCGTGGTCAGCACGCAAGCCGTATCGACCTCTTCGCCATCGGGCCCGATCCAGGTTTCCCAGAGCCCCGCCATGCCGAGCGGTGCGCGATCTTGGCGGCGGATGAGAAAGGGACGCGAGGTCTGCCCCTCTGTGCGCTGCCACTCATAAAAACCATCCGCCAGAAACAGGCAGCGCCGACGGCGCAGCGCATTGCGAAAGCTCGGTTTTTCCGCCGCACTTTCAGCACGCGCATTGATGACGAGCGGATAATCCTTCGGGTCTTTGATGAAAGTGGGCAAAAAGCCCCAGCGCATCAGCGTGAAATGGCGCGCGATTCCCTCACCCTCGCGCGCGGCATGGACGATGGGCACGGGTTGCGTCGGTGCGATATTCGCGCGGAGCGGGAAATTCGGTTGTTCGACATAGTCGAAATAGGCGCGCACAGCGTCCGGAGGCAGCGTGATGGCTAAGCGTCCACACATTTTGAGGGCCTTTGTAACATTCTGGTTAACAAATGGTTGACACATTAACCAAGATTATGGTTTCAAGTGCCCATTCCTAGCATATGAGATTTCAAAATGTCCTTTTCGACCTCCGCAGCGCGCGCCTTCAGCGCCGACACTTTTGTGCCCCAACACAATCCTACGCTGCAGATGTTAGAGGATTTTCTTCATCAATTTCGCGCTTTTGCCACTGCACTGTCCGGCGTGATGCGGGCCCCCGCGCAAACGCTCGCCTATGCCGATTGGCGCGCCCCCTCGCTCACCGACCATGTGGAACGCTCTGTGGTGCAAGCCCGCTCCGGCTATGCCCGTTTGCCCGCTGAGCTGCGTCAGGCTTTTGATGATCTGGCGCACCAGCTGGATTGCAAGACGGTTGCAGCCCTCGTTCTGCTGCGCCGCCAGCAGCGCTCCGGTCAGACCCAAGATCTTGCCTTTATCGAGGCCTGCCGCCGCATGTCGCGCTCCTTGTCGGAATGTCTGCAGACTTTTGATGAAGCGTTGGATCCGGTGATGTCGCTGGCTCCTACCACCGCGGCTCCCCATCATGCGGCGCCGACACTGGAACTCGTCACGAATGTGACATTGGGCTGAGCGGAACCGGCGGCAGATCATCCTCCGGCACGAAAAAGTCGGGCATCAGCTCTTGCGTCGGATCAACGCGATACTGGTCAAAGTCGCGCTGCCCACGCGACCACAGAAATGAATCATCAATCAGAAATTGTCCGGTCAGCTCACGCGCCAGCGTGGTGAAGATCGCATGCGCCGCATCGGCCACAATTTCGGGACTGCGCGACGCGCGCATCAAAGCATCTCCGCCCAGCAGATTATTGACCGCTGCTGTGGCAATGGTCGTGCGCGGCCACAACGCATTGACCGCAATGCCTGAGCGGCGCAATTCGCCAGCCAGTCCCAATACGGCGAGGCTCATGCCATATTTGGCCATGGAATAGGCGGTATGGGCCGCAAACCATTTTTCTTTCAGATCGAGCGGCGGCGACAGCATCAGAATATGCGGATTTTGCGCGCGCGTCAGATAAGGCACGGCCAGTTTCGACACCATGAAAGACCCGCGCGCATTGACCTGATGCATCAGATCAAACCGCTTCATCTCGGTCTTCTGGCTGTCGGCCAGAAAAATCGCACTGGCATTGTTGACGACAATATCAAGGCCGCCGAAATGTGCGGCGGTCATCTCCAAAGCATCCGCCACTTGCTGCTCATCACGCACATCCACCGTGAGCGGCAAAGCGCGCCCGCCTGCCTGTTCGATTTCGGCGGCGGCGGTGTGAATCGTGCCGGGCAATTTGGGATGCGGCTCGGATGTTTTGGCAGCAATCGCAATATTGGCGCCCTCGCGGGCGGCGCGCAGTGCAATGGCCAGACCAATGCCGCGCGAAGCGCCCGTGATGAACAATGTTTTGCCCTGCAATGACGCGCTCATGGGCGCCCTCCTTTGCTCATGAATGTTTGAAAGGCTTTTTGTGCCTCGCCCGATTGCAAAGCGCCCGCAAATGCCGTTGCTTCCTCGCGGATTTTGGCCAGCAAGGCTGTGCGGTCACCGCGCAGCAAACGCCGTGCGCCCAGCATGGCCTGGCGTGGCTTGGCAGCCAGAGCCGCAGCCTCACGCGCAGCATGATTTTCGAGCGCCTGCACGGGCACAATCGCATTGATCAAACCCAGCTCCAGCGCACGCGGGGCTGAAAAGCCTTTGCCCAGCAGCAGCAATTCAGCCGCACGCACCATGCCGATGCGCTGTGGCAACAAGAGCGAGGAGCCAGCTTCCGGCACCAGCCCCAGATCGACAAAGGGCATTTTGAATTGCGCATCGGATGTGGCGAAGGCGAGATCACAATGCAAAAGCATGGTCGTGCCAATGCCGATGGCAGCCCCTTCAATGGCGAGCACCAAAGGCTTGTCGAGTAGGGCGAGAGCTTCAACAAAACGATAGGCCGCCATTGTGTGCGGGGTTTGTGCGGCGGCGATGAAATCACCAATATCATTGCCTGCCGTAAACACGCCGCCCGAACCGCGCAGCAAAAGCGCGCCGATCTCCTCATCGGCTTGCGCCTGATCAAAGCCGTCGATCAGCGCCTCATACATGGCCCCTGTGAGAGCATTTTTCTTTTTCGGTCGTGCGAGGGTGAGCACCAGCACACCACCATCACGCGAGACAAGAACGTCATCTGTTGATTGTGCCATTGGTCCGCCTCCGCATGAATGCGCTTGACCGGCGGGCGTTTCGGGCCGACAAACCGGGCAGCTTCAATTGGTTCAGATAAGAACTATCCTCCCGGCCCGAGCGAATGTCCACCGACCGAATGATTGAAACGCGCTGCCTGCCTGCTGATCCTTCCGCCCTTGCGGAAGGTGGCGCGATTTTGCGCGCCGGCGGGCTCGTCGCCTTTCCGACCGAGACGGTCTATGGGCTGGGTGCGGATGCGACCTCGGGCGAGGCGGTGGCAAAAATATATGCTGCGAAAGAACGCCCGCAATTCAATCCGTTAATCGCGCATTGTCCGGATCTGGCGAGCGCCGAACTGTATGGCCGGTTTGGTGATGACGCGCGCAAACTGGCGGAGGCCTTCTGGCCGGGCCCGCTGACCCTGGTGGTGCCTGCACGGCAAAATTGTGCGGTGAGCGATCTGGCGCGCGCGGGTCTCAACTCGATTGCTTTGCGTGTTCCCGCCCACCCCGTTGCACAAGCCTTGCTGCGCGCCGCTGGCGTGCCGGTGGCTGCACCTTCCGCCAATCGCTCGGGTCGCGTTTCACCCACCCATGCGGGTCATGTGATGGGTGATCTCGAGGGCCGCATTGATCTGGTGTTGGATGGCGGCGCCACAGACGTGGGTGTGGAATCGACCATCATCGCTTGTCTGGATGGCAAAGTGTCTTTGCTGCGCCCCGGTGGTCTGGCGCGCGACGAGATTGAACGGGTGATTGGGCGCAAACTCGATGCGCGCGCAGATGAGACCATCAATGCGCCCGGTTTGCTCGCCTCCCATTATGCACCCAAGGCACGCCTGCGGCTGGATGCCGCGACAATTGAAAAAGACGACGCCATTCTGGATTTCGGTGGCCGCTTTGCCGATGTGCAACAGGCGAGTTTTGATCTGTCGCCCACGGGCAATTTGAAAGAAGCCGCCGCCAATCTCTTCGCCTTTCTGCGCGCCCTTGATGCCACGGGCGCGGACGTGATTGCGGTCGCCCCCATTCCCCATGAGGGACTGGGCGAAGCCATCCGCGACCGCCTGAGCCGCGCCGCCGCGCCGCGGGATTGAGTGAGGCCCTCCCTCTCCCGCTTGCGGGAGAGGGTGCCTGCCAGAGGCAGGCGGGTGAGGGTGAGTCAGATTGAACCGCCCTCATCCGTCACGCTTTGCGTGACACCTTCTCCCGCCAGCGGGAGAAGGAGGCGCTCATGCGTGGACCTTTGTTGAATTGCAAAAGTGCTAGGCCATAATCAATCTGGAGCTGCGCCAATTCACCTTAAGGCGCACCAAAAAATTTCAGGGAGGAATTTTCCATGCGCAAGATTGCAGCATGTCTTTTCTTCATGGGCGTCACTGCACTTCCGGCAAAAGCACAAGAGCCAATGCTCGGATGTCTTGCCCGCTATCACACCACAACCATGGTCCAAGAGGATTTCCCGGGTTCTTTGGGTGCCTACAAAAACAGGCCCTGCCGCCTCACAATCAACGTTGGCGGGGTCGGTGCCCGCGCGCCCAGTAGCGGGGCCAAGCATATCGAATTTGCCGAACGCCCCAAGCACGGGAAGATCAGCGCCAAGACCGCGACGACATTTGTCTTTTTGCCAGACAAGGACTTTACCGGCCCAGATAGCATGTTGGTCCGCTACCACATGAAATCCGGCAAAACGATGAGCATCCGTTTCGCGATAACCGTTTCCTGATACCTGCGCCGTCATTGCGAGCGAAGCGAAGCAACCCAGAGGCCTCACGTGGGGCCTTCTGGATTGCTACGTCGGGCTCACGCCCTCCTCGCAATGACGGGGCCCCAGCCCCTCCCTCCCCCGCCCTTGCGACTCCCGACGATACTCGCCTAAAGTAGGGGCCAAGGGGCGATTAAGCCCCGCTGCGCCGCAACAGGCGCGACCCGGGAGGATGAACATGTTCAAGCGGTGCGCTGTTCTGGCACTGGCTCTTTCGGCGGCGAGCGTTCCGGCCAAGGCCGATGCCGTCACTGACTTCTACAAGGGCAAAAATGTCCAGCTGGTCGTGGGCTATGGACCGGGTGGAGGCTATGACATTTACGCCCGCCTGATCGCCCGCTTCATCGGCAAACATGTGCCCGGCAGCCCCAATGTGGTGGTGCAGAATATGCCAGGTGCCGGCTCGCTGCGCGCCGCCAATTATCTTTATGTGCAGGCACCGCGCGATGGCACGGTGATTGGCACCTTCGCCCGCAACATGCCGCTGTTGGGCGTGTTGAAAGACAATCCCAACGTCCAGTTCGATCCGCGCAAATATACCTGGCTCGGCTCGCCCTCCTCTGGCGGCAATGATGCCTATCTCTTGTTTGCGCGCAAAGATGCCGCGGTGCAGACCGCGCAAGATTTGTTGAAGAAGGGTGGCCCTGCCCTGGTGCTGGGCGGCACGGCGGAAGGCGCAACCGGCAATGATGTCACCATCCTGTTGCGCGATGCACTCGGCCTCAATCTGAAAATGATTGCCGGCTATCCCGATTCCGGCGCGCTGTTCATGGCCGCCGACCGCAAGGAAATCGACGGGCGCTTTGTCGGCCTCTCGGCGGTCTCCTCGTCCAAATCGGATTGGCTGAAGCCGGACTCCGCCATGCATGTCATCATGCAATTTGCCCGCGCGACACGACACAAGGATTTCCCCGACGCGCCGACCGCACGCGAGATCGCCCCCAATGACCGCGCGCGCGCTTTGGTTGAACTGGCGGAAATCCCCTATTCGCTGTCACGCCCCTTTGTCGCACCACCCGAATTGCCAGCCGATCGTGCAAGCGCTTTGCAAAAGGCCTTTCTCGATGCCAATGCGGATGGCGAATATCTGACCGAAGCCGCCAAGCTCGGTGTCGATGTGAGCCCTGTGGGCGCCAAAGAAGCGCAAGAGATGATCAACAAACTCGCAGCAGCCCCACCCGACCTGCTCGAATATATCAAGAAGCTGCAATGAAAATGATGCCGTCATTGCGAGCGCAGCGAAGCAATCCAGAGGCCTCACGTGCAGCTCTGGATTGCTTCGTCGCTTCGCTCCTCGCAATGACGAGACGGAGAAATTGCTGATGAAAAAGACCCTCGCTGCCATTGCATGTCTCGTCGCCGCCGCGCTGCCCGCACAAGCCCAAACGCCCGCCGAATTTTACAAAGGCAAAAGCGTGCAGGTGATTGTGGGCTATGGGCCGGGCGGTGGTTATGATGTCTATGCGCGTCTGCTGGCGCGCTTCTATGGCCGCCATATGCCCGGCACACCCAATGTCGTGGTGCAGAACATGCCGGGCGCCGGCTCCATGGTCATGGCCAATTACATGTATAATGTGGCGGCCAAAGACGGCACGTCCTTTGGTATTTTCGCACGCAACATTCCGCTGATCTCGGTGCTCGGCGGCAATAATGCAGTCAAATATGACGCGCGCAAATATACATGGCTCGGCTCCATGTCGTCTTATGAAGAAGACGCCTATCTGATGTGGGTGCGCAAAGACGCCAAGGTCAAAACACTCGCTGACATCCAGAAAAAAGGCGACCCTGTGGTGCTGGGCGGCACGGGCGAAGGCGCGACCGGCAATGACGTGCCGATCATTCTGCGCGAGGCTTTGGGCCTGAACATCAAGCAGATCATCGGCTATCCCGATTCCAATGCTTTGTTTCTGGCGATTGAGCGCGGCGAAGTCGATGGGCGCACGACCGATCTCTCCTCCGTCAGAACCAATCGTCCCGATTGGCTGAAGCCCGATTCCTTCATGCATACGCTGATGCAATTCGGGCGCGCCACACGCCATCCGGATTTCCCTAATATTCCAACCGCACGCGAACTCGCCAAGGACGACAAGGCGCGCGCCTTGATCGAATTGACCGAGCTGCCCTATGTGCTGTCACGCCCCTTTGTGGCGCCGCCCGGTGTGCCGGCTGATCGCGCAGCCGCTCTCCAGAAAGCCTTTATGGATGTCTGCGAAGATGCCGATCTGCTGGCCGAGGCCCAGCGCCTTGGCATCGGCATTACGCCTATCGACGGCAAAGCTGTGATTGCGCTGATTGACAAGATCGCCGCGACACCGCAAGCCG
>CANGRU010000012.1 GCA_947456315.1 Beijerinckiaceae bacterium
CTAACCAAATTATGGTGCAACGCAACCTTTATGGCACCCAATGAACACCCCCTTGCCAACCCCCGCCAGAAACCGCAGACTTTGCTTCAAGAGGCGCTGCATCAGGCGCCCATGACATTCGAAGATCGACCATCCAACGAGTCGTCTCGGAAACAAACATGGGGAGGATGGCATGACAGACAGCCAAGGGCGCATCATGCGCTTTTTAGGGGGAGCGGCTTTGGCTGCGACTTTCGCTCTCGCAACCTCAAGCTTGGCCTCAGCCCAGTCAGCGCCCTTCAAAGGCAATCAGGTGTTCATGGTCGTCGCCTCCGATGTCGGGGGTGGCTATGACACATATGCGCGGTTGCTGGCGCGCCACATTGGTCCCTATCTGCCCGGCAAACCTTCCATCGTTGTACAAAACATGCCGGGTGCTGGCGGGCTGAAGGCGCTTGATTACATCGTCAATGTGGCGCCCAAGGACGGCTCCTATTGGGGCGCTATGCCCTCGGGCATCGGCTATGAGCCGATGCTGGGCGCGCCTGCCAATGGTCCGTTCGAGCCACCGGCCGTCCATTGGATCGGCTCCATGGCCAAAGAAGTGGCCGTGACCATTTTGCAAAATCCAACACCGATCAAAACCTTTGACGATATGCGCCAACAGACGGTGATTGTCGGATCATCCGGCGCCACAGCCACCAATTCCATTTACGCACGCATGATGAATTCGCTGTTCGACACGAAATTCAAAATTGTCGAAGGCTATACCGGCCAACCGCCGGTCTATCTCGCCATGGAGCGTGGTGAGGTGCAAGGTTCCGCCGGCCTCTACTATTCCTCGCTGGTCGCCGGCAAATCCGATTGGCTGCGCGACAAAAAAGTCTCGATCATCGTGCAGATCGCGCTCGAGAAATCACCCGATCTGCCAGATGTGCCGTTGCTCTATGATTTTGCCAAAACCGATGACGAGCGGCGCGTGCTGAAACTGGCCTTGGCTGGTCTGTTGATGGGCCATCCGTTCATTTTGCCCAAAGCTGTGCCGGCAGATCGCGTGGCCGTGATCCGCAAAGGTTTCAACGAGGCTCTGCAAGACAAAGCCTTGCTGGAAGAAGCGCAGAATATGCGCATGCCGATCACGCCACTCAAGGGCGAGGCTGTCAGTGCACTGATCACGGATATGTATGCGAGCCCCAAACCCGTCATTGAAAAGGTTCGTTCCATTTTTGCTCCCATCAAAAACTAAGAAAAAGAACAGGGAGCTCAGCACATGACCGGACGCATGAAGAACAAAGTCGCGGTGATCACCGGTGGCGGCGGTGGCATTGGTGGCGAAGTCGCCCGCACCTTTGCACGCGAGGGCGCCTCGGTGCTCATTGCAGACATCAGCCAGACAAATGCAGATGCAGTTGTTGCTTCGATCAAGGCAAATGGCGGTTCAGCTGCCAGCTTTGTGCTGGATGTCAACGATCCCGCTCAATGCGAAGCTGCGATCAAAGCAGCTGAATCGCATTTCGGGCCTGTTACCACACTGATGAACGGCGCGGTTGCTGTAACGCCTGACAAGAATGTCGAAAATCTGTCGCTGGAAGATTGGGAGCGCACATTGCGCACCAATCTCACCGGCTATTTTTTGATGTGCAAATATGCCATTCCCAGCATGCGTGCGTCCGGCGAAGGCGGGTCTATTGTCAATATTGCCTCGAGCCATGGTCATTATGCGCTGCATGGACGCATCGGCTATTGCACAACGAAAGCTGCCATCCATCACATGACGCGCGTGATTGCGCTTGATTATGGGCATGAAAACATCCGCTGCAATTCGATCTCGCCCGGCCCCATCGATACGGACCGCGTCTTGCGCCGTTTCGGGACGCGGGAAAAATCCAACGCGCTGCGCGGCCCCATGCAGGTCTTGGGGCGCACGGGCACAGTGGCGGAAGTTGCCAATGCGGCTCTGTTTCTGGCCAGTGACGAAGCGTCGTTTGTGACGGGTGCTGATCTGCGCGTCGATGGCGGACAAACAATCTGGAAATCAAAACAGCCGGATCGGGCTTGATCTCATTAAGCAGCGCTGTTTTTCAGCAGCGCTGCTGTCAGGCCGGATACAAATCCATCAGCTCAAAGGATTTCGCCAATTTGGCCAAATCTCGCATTGTATCATCGGGCAATATCAGCCCGTTTTGTCGGGCAAGCACTTCGTGTCTTGCTTCGATCTCGCCGGGATAAAAAATCTCATCAAACCCTTCAGCCAGTGGCACCTGTTTCATACGTGCAATTAATTCTTCGATGCGGGCATGGAATTGCTCCAGTGGCTGCATCGTCTCAATATTGATGGCGATCATGAAATGTCCCGCCAAGCTGCGGCGTTGTGCCTGATAGGGACCCGACACATCAGTCGAAAACCCGCTTCCCGTGAGCACGCCTGACAACATGTCCATCATCATGGCAATGGCATAGCCTTTGTGTTCGCCCATCGGCAGAATAAGGCCCGCAATGGCTTCAGCGGGGTCGGTGGTGGGTGCGCCACCAGCTGTCATGGCCCAGCCAAGCGGAATGTCTTCTCCGCGCTGTTTGGCCAAATAGATTTTACCCCGCGCGACCCCTGTATTGGCCATGTCGAGGACCATGGGTGCGTAACGCCCAGCCGGACAGGCCCAAGAGAACGGATTGTTGCCGAGCACTTTTTCGCGCCCGCCCCAAGGCGCCATGGCCGGACTGGCATTGGTCGAGAGAAAGCCGATGCAGCCAGCACGCGCCACCATCTGTGTGTAATAAAATGCGGTGCCAAAATGGTTTGAATGACGCATCGCAACTGCCGCTATACCATGCGTCTTGGCGCGTTGGATTGCTTCACGCGCACCTTGTGCTGCAACAACCTGCCCCATGGCATCATGTCCGTCGATGACAGCGATGGCTCCGCCATCCAGCGCCAATGCAGGTTGCGCCTTCGCATCACAGACACCAGACTGCAGGCGCGCGACATACCATGCCAGACGCAAGACACCATGTGATTGGTGTCCGCACAAATCCGCCTGCACGAGACTGTCAGCGCATAGATGCGCGTCCACAGGAGACAGGCCGGCTTTCTCATAAACAGCACGGGTAAAACGCAGGAGTTTTTCGGGGTCCACCCGCGATCCGGAGGACATGTTATTTTTTCTTCTCTGCGTCCTGCATGACTGTGCGCACCATCTCGATGGTTTTTTCATCAAAACCATAGGCCGATTGCAGCGTCTTCATCATCTCGTCAGGCGTGATGAGCGAAACATTCAAGCCTTGGCGGCCTGCATCTTCCTGCGTGGTGGCATCAAGCAGCGTGTCGCGAAAGGCTTTGCGCAAGGCCGCCAAACGATCGGCCGGCACGCCTGGGGGCGCAACAAAGGGACGGCCCATATCGGCACGCAGCAAGAAAAATTCTGCGGCCTTGCGCTCGGCTGGTGACAGATCAAGCTCGTTCAAGCCGGGCACATTTTTGATGCGTGGGTCAGGCGCAAGACGCCCCTGCACGAGCAGGCGGCGCGTGCCGTCTTTCAGGCCGGGCTCACGCAGCGCCGTGTCATAAGAGATGAACGTGCCATAGGCCTCGCCGCGCTCGAGCGCGAGGTTCATATCGCGCGAACCCGGATAGCCCTGCACAATGCGCACTTTCAAATGAAACAGATCGCGCAACAACACCGGATAGGTAAGACTATCAGCGCCAGAGCCAGTTGCGGCAACAATCAATTCCTTGCTGCGCAAATCGCTCAGCTTTTGCACCGCCGCATCCGTGCGCAAAAATCCGACAATCGTGTCGCGGTCCGGCGAGCCGATGTAATTGAACTGACGCGGATCAAATTGCGCGGCCTTGTTGCCGAGCAACGGTTCAAAGGGAACACCGCGATTGATCAGCGCCAGAACAGTGCCATCTTTGGGCGCTGTTTTGAAAACCTGATTGGCAGCAACCAGAGAGCCAGCGCCCGGCACATTTTGCGGCACAATGGTCGGATTGCCCGGCAGAAAGCGGTTCATGTGGCGCGAAAGCAGACGCGCCCACAGATCATCCGATCCGCCAGCGCCATAGCCGATCATAATGGTGACGCTCTTGCCCTTGTAAAAATCTTCGATTGGCTCGGCGTAGGCTGCTGCAGTTGAACATACGACTGCGGCAGCGACAGACATGATATGGGCAAGCTTGCGCATATTCCCCTCCCCAACAGCCCTGCTTCGGGCTCGTTATTTCTGAAGGCTCATGGCCTCCATGGATTTTTCGTCCGGCTTCAACTCCTGCACACCCGCCGCATAGCCGTTGCGTTGCAGAATGTAGGACAGGATATCCGCGTAAGTGGTGTCGTTCAGACCACCGGGATTATCGGGCGGCATGGTGGTTTGCACATAAGTGAAGAGGCTCGCCACCGAACCCGAGCCCCAATGGTCGCGAAACCAAGTCCCGCGCAGAGGTGCACCACCAAAATCTCCATCATCGAGATTTTCGCCATGGCACATGCCACAACGCTGGATGTAGGACGCCTTGCCGCGCGCAACTTGTTCGGCTGAAAACATGGGCGCTTGCGCCGCAGCTGGTGAAGCCACGGCGCAGAGCATCACACAGGTCAGTGCAAAACGTCTCATTGAACGGCAAAGACCCAGAGCGTCGCGCCGCCATCCGGATTTTTGATGTCCGGCGTCAGCGTGTTGAGGGAGCGCACTTGCGACGAGCCATTGCCCACAGCAATCGCCACATATTGCTTGCCGTTCACCGAGAAGGAGATTGGCGGCGCATTGAGCGAATTGTTCAGGCGCGTTTCCCAAAGAACTTTGCCATTGGTGTCGTCATAAGCACGGAAATAGCGATCCAGCGTGCCTGCAAAGAGCACCCCGCCAGCTGTCGGCATGACGCCGCTCGACATAGCCGCGCGCTGGCGCTGCACCCAGGCCGATTTCTGATTGGTCAGATTGACCGCTTCAAGACGACCAAACTTGCCATCGCTATTGGGGATCGGCACACGCGCATAAACCGCGCGACCACCGCCCGTATATTTCTCGCCAGCCTCAAGTGGGGTCGGCGTGGTGTTGGAGCAATATTCGGTCATCGGCATGTAGAGCATTTGGGTCTTGGGGCTATAGCCTGTTGACGGCCAGCCACGCGCACCCGGATCTGCCGGACAATTGAACGTCGTCTTGCCGATGTGCGGCATGGCGGCTTCATTGATGGTCTTGGCACCGGTCTTGGGATCAATCGACTTCACGACATTCTGGAACGCCGTTTCTTTCGCCCAAAGGAATTGACCATTGGTGCGATCGAGCACTTCGACAATCGCGAGCTTGCCTGCCGTCACCACAGCCTTGCGCGTTTTGCCGGCAATCGGCAGATCAACGAGAATGCGCTCATAGGCATAGTCGAGATCGAGCGTGTCATTTTCCAGATGCTGGAAATGCCATTTCATCTTGCCGGTCTTGGGCTCAATAGCGAGTGTCGCATCCGTATAGAGCGCGCTGTTTTCAGCCCCCTCTTTCTTCGGTGTGGTGCCGCGCATTTCCGCGATCCACGGATAGGGCTGGCCGACACCGTGATAGATTGTGTCGGTCTCCGGATCGTAGGAACCCGCAATCCAGGCCGAGCCGCCAAAACGCTCCGCTTGTGGCAGACCGTTCCATGTTTTGGCATTGGGGTCGCCATCTTGGGCAACCGTATGCACGCGCCATTTTTCTGCGCCCGTCTTCGGATCACGTCCGGTGATGAAGCAACCACCGGGCTGCGCCGCGTTGCAGCCGCTCATGGAGGCGACCAGCACGCCATTGGCCATGAAGGGACCGCTCGAATAGCGATAGCCTTTTTTCCAATCCGCCACTTCATGATCGAAAGCGACTTTGCCCGTGCGCGCATCAAGCGCCACAATGTGAGCGTCCGATGTGGTGATGTAGAGATTGTCGCCATAGAGCGCCATATTGCGCTTGGCGAGCGAATTGCCGCCCTGCTGGATCAGCTGCGGCGCGAGATCGCGGCGATATTCCCAGAGCAGATCCCCATTGGCCGCATTGAGCGCCTGAATCTTGTCGCCGGAATTGGTGACAAACAAAATGCCGTCATGGACCAGCGGTTCGCTCTCGGTGACGCCGGAATTGAGCGACCACGTCCAGGCGACGCGCAGGTTTTTCACATTGGCCTTGTTGATCTGCGCGAGCGGGCTGTAGCCCCAGCTTGCATAATTGCCGCGCCACATCAGCCAGTCATTGGCGGAAGGCTTGCGCAGCATGTCTTCGGTGATGGTGGACCATTTCGCAGTGGGCGATGCAGCGGGTGTTTGCGCTTGCGTTTGCGCCTGAGCCAAGACGAATGTGCTGGCGGCAAGACCCAGCATGAGCCGATTGAGGCTGCCCATTTTATCCCCTCCCCTGATGGCCGATCTCTTTCGGATCAGCTCGAACCCCGAGATTGGCAAGAGCCGCGACAATTAGCAACCGATCTTGCAGCTCCCCTGTGGAACTGGCATTTTGGCGCCATGACACAGATCGCCCGCGCCAGCCTGATCCGGCTCCTCTCCGAAAGCGGTGCACAAGGGCTTGATCCTACAGCAGTCTCTTTTCTAGGCGCGGACGACCTCTATGCGGGCCCCTTCCAAACGGGCCATGTCACGGGCGTAGCGCTGGCGGCTGCCGCTCTGGCCCACAGGCCGGATGCCCGCTTCACCCTCGATCTCGACCATGCCGCCCTGATGAGCGAGGGCTATCGGCATGTGTTGTTGGACGGGCAAAGTGTGGCCGCTCCGCGTGATCCGCTCACCGGCTTTTATGACACAAGTGACGGTCGGCAGATTTTTCTGCATGTGAATTTCCCCCACCATCGGCAACGCGCACTGGCGCTTTTGCGCGCCGAGCCAGAACGCCGCTCGCTCGAACAGGCCATCCGCGCTTGGACCATCCCTGTGCTGGATGCAGCTTTGATGGCGGCTGGTGCTATTTCCGCACCCGTGCTGGCACCAGATGAATGGCGCGATCTGACGCAGAAACTGCCTTTGGTCAGCATCGACAAGATCGGTGACAGCCCGCCAATACATATGGAGACGCCACGCGTGATTGATTTCACCCGCGTGCTGGCGGGACCGACCTGCGGGCGTTTGCTCGCAGAACAGGGCGCCGATGTGACGCGCATCGACAATCCGCTCTATCCCGATCTCATGTCCTATCGGCTTGATGCCAATCGCAACAAGACAGAGCTGACGCTCGATCTGCGTGCGCCCGACCAGCGCGAACAGTTGTTGCATCTCATCCAGAGTGCGGATGTTTTCCTGCACGCCTATCGCCCCGGCGTGGCCGAGCGTGAGGGCCTGTCAGCGCAAGCGCTCTGTGCCCAGCACCCCGGCCTCATCCACGCGTCACTGTCCGCTTATGATGAAGGCACTGTCTTTGCCGGACGGCGTGGTTTTGACAGCGCGGTGCAGGCGGCCAGCGGCATGGCTATGGTGCAAGGCGATGGCACGGCCAGTTTGTTGCCGACCTCGCCGCTCGATTATGCAGCGGGGTTTCTGCTGGCCTTCGGCGTGAACGAGGCGCTGCGCCGCCGCGCGCGCGAGGGGGGCTCCTACCGCGTGCGCACCTCTCTGGCGCGTGTGGCAAGCTGGATCATGGATTTGCGCCGCACAACAGCGCTGCCCGAAAACAAAGAGCGTCTCGCGCAAATGATGGCGCACCATGCGCAAGACAGTGTCACGCCCATGGGCGTGATCCGTCACATCGCCTCGCCCATATTCTAAATCAGAGACGGCGGTCGCGCGCTTCCTGTGACCAAGGCATGGACGCACGCATCTTCTCCTCAAAGGCGACGATCTCGCTTTCATGCTTCATGGTCAGGCCGATTTCATCTAGACCTTCCAGAAGTCGCGTCTTGTCCGAAGCCGAAATCTCGAAAGCAAACGTCTCGCCGTTGGGCGCACGCACGCTTTGGGCTGGCAGATCGATGGTGAAAGGCTGCGCACCGTCAACCTCTGTCACCAAGGCCTGCACGCGATCCATAGCAGCCCCTGAAAGCTCGATCGGCAGCAAGCCGTTGAGCAGACAATTTTCGCGGAAAATATCGGCGATAGAGCGCGCGATCACGCAACGGATGCCGACACCGGTCAGGCACCAGACCGCGCTTTCACGTGACGAGCCGCAGCCGAAATTTTCATTCGCCACCAGAATGGCGGGGTTTTTATATTGGGGCTTGTTCAGCACGTGATCATTGTCTGACCCGTCTGCATTCATGCGCTGGCGCTTGAACAGCAATGCGCCCCAATCCGGCGTCAGGCCTTTGGAGAGCTGCAAAGGCGCGATCTGATCGGTGTTGATATCATCTTCGATCATCGGCATGGCGGGGCCGGAGAGTGTGGTGAAGGGTTGCATGCTCATCCCTTAAAGCTTGCGCACGTCGGTGATGCGACCGGTCACAGCAGCAGCGGCTGCCAGTGCGGGTCCGACAAGATGCGTGCGCACGCCCCTGCCCTGACGGTTTTCGAAATTACGATTGGTGGTGGAGAGCACACGCTCGCCAGCGGCGCCCATGTCGCCATTGGTGCCCGCGCACATGGAGCAACCGCTTTCGCCCCAGAGGAAACCGGCTTCCTTGAAAATGCGGTCGAGCCCGCGCGCTTCCGCATCGCGTTTCACTTGGCTCGATCCCGGCACCGCCCAAGCAGTGACGCCGGGCGCAACCTTGCGGCCCTTCACAATGGCGGCGGCGATTTCAAGATCGGGCAGACGCGAAGTGGTGCAAGAGCCGATGAACACACGCCCCACAGGCAGACCTTCAATCGCCGCACCGGGCTCAAGACCCATGTAAGAGATCGCACGTTCGACCGGTGCGCGCTTGTCCGCTTCCAGCTTTGACGGGTCGGGCACGCGGCCATCAATGCCGATCACCTGGCTTGGCTCGGTGCCCCATGTGATCTGTGGCGCAAGCCCCGAGCAATCGACATCGATCTCTTTGTCGAAGACCGCATCGGCATCGGTGAACATTGTCCGCCAATAGCCAAGCGCCTGATCCCATTGCGCGCCATCGGGTGCGAAGGGGCGGCCTTTGATCCAGTTGAAGGTCGCATCATCGGGTGCGACAAAGCCCGAGCGCGAACCCATTTCAATGGTGAGATTGCAGAGCGTGAGACGCCCTTCAATCGGCAATGCCCGCGCCACGGGTCCGGCAAATTCAATGGCAAAACCGCGACCACCAGCGACACCCAGTTTGGCGATCACAGCCAGCGCCACATCCTTGCCAGCGACATCAGCCCCGAGCGAACCCAACAAATTGACGCGCAAACGCTTGGGCCGGAACAGCGTGATCACTTGCGTCGCCAGAATATGTTCCAGCTCTGTTGTGCCGGAACCAAAAGCCAGCGCGCCCAAACCACCCACGGTGCAGGCATGCGAGTCTGGCACGGCATGTGTTGCGCCCGGCAGCACAAGGCCGAGCTCGGGTGCCACCACATGGCTGATGCCCTGATCGGGGTCACCCAGATCGAAAACACGCACGCCCATTTTACGCGAGCCTTCGCGCATGGCGCGCACAAAGGCTGTACCCTCTGCATAAGTCTCTTCGGTGCGGCCGGGCTGCACCGAGACGGAATGATCCTGCATCGAAAAGGTCAGATCGGGACGGCGCACTTTGCGACCCGCTTGCGCGAGTTTGCCGAAAGCATGGGGCGCATGAAGATCATGCAGCACATGACGGTCGATATAGATGAGCTCGCGCCCATCGGTACGTCGACCGACAAGATGCTGTTCCCAGATTTTGTCGAAAAGCGTGCGGCCCCGATCCGTCATTTACTTGGCACCCATCGCGTCCATGCTTTCCTTCAGCGCGGTAATGATTTCGGGTGAAGCACCCGACAGCGCCTTGAACACTTTGGTGGCTTCGGCATCGCTCACATATTCGAACGGCAAGCCATTGCGCTGTGTCGATTCCGCGATGAACTCCTTGTCGTTCATCGTGTCTTCGATGGCCTTGCGCAGAACTTTTAGATTGGCCTCCGGCGTGCCGGGAGGGGCGAGACCGACATAGGCCAGATCACCGAACTGCTGGACCGTCCAGTTGAAGGCATTCCACAAGGGGCCTTCCGGCAGCTTGCCGTGAATCTCCTTGTAGAGATCCTGGAAGGCCGGCATGTCGGTCACATCCGTGCGGCGCACATAACTGCCCTTCTCGTCGGAAGCGACGAGATAGGAGAAGCCCATGCCTTCACCCGACTGGATGAAACCCTTCGAGCGCGTGCGGAATGTAGCCAGGCTGGTGTTATGGAAATTCACTTCGCCACGCTGCAAGGCCAAGAACACATCTGCACCGCCGCGATAACCCGTGACCACCTTATGCGGCACGCCCAGCGCCTTCAGCGACAGATGGGCCAGAATGCCCGACAGATCGGTGGTGCCATAAGCACCGACAATGATGTTTTTCGCCTTCATGATGTCGGCGGGCTTTTTCGAGCCTTCCAGCGCATCCACGCGCATATAGTTCACGCGTACATCCGAAATGCCGCCGAGATAGGGGAACTGGTCATAACGCGCGCGCAATCCCTGATTGCCAAGCGCTTGCGCCAGCGGATCCCACAGCGAGAAGATGATCTGCGAACCATCCTTCGGGGCTTTTTCGTAAATATAATTGAAGGCCAGCACGCCACCCGCGCCCGGCATGTTCTGGACCACAATCGCCGGATCACCGGGAATGTGCTTTTTCAGATGCGGCACGAACAAACGCACCAGCGTATCAGCCGAGCCACCTGCCGCCAGACCCACCATGACGGTGAGCGTCTTGCCGGCATAAACATCCTGCGCCTGCGCGGGACGGATTGTTAAAGCGGAGAGTGCCGTGGCGGCCAGCGCCAGCCCTTTCATCCAGTTTTTCATCATATCCTCCTGTGGCCGCAAGTGTCGGCGCGACCTTGTTGAGATTTACGCAGATTATTCGGCGCCGGATGTCGGCGGGGTGAATTTGGCTTCGCGCTCCTGCCAATCGGCGAGGCGCAGAATATCGAGATAATCGCTCATCGGGGCAGCGCCCACGCTGGCTTTGGCAACATCGCCTGTGTTCTTCAGAACACGCAGAAAATTCTGCATGGCAGGCAGAGCAGCCAGCAACATGCAGACCGAACAGGACAAGAGACGGAAACCGATCTCTTCCAGCGTCTTCACATCCAGCGGCGGCACGCTGCCTGTGGGTGTGACATTGTAGAGGAGCGGAATGTCGATGGCGCGGGCAATCTCGCGCGCCTCTTCAATCGTCTTTGGCCCTTCGATGAAAATCACATCGGCGCCAGCCTTCTGATAAAGCTCGGCGCGTTTGATGGCAGACGCCAAGCCTTCGACCGCGCGCGCATCGGTGCGGGCGCAAATGACGAAATCATCATCAAGGCGCGCATCGACAGCGGCCTTCACCTTGCCGGCCATTTCGTCCGGACTGATGACACGCTTTCCTGCGAGCATGCCGCAGCGCTTGGGGCTGACCTGATCTTCGATCATGATGGCAGCAACACCGGCGCGCTCGAACTCCATCACGGTGCGGCGCACATTGAGCGCATTGCCATAGCCTGTGTCGGCATCGGCAAAAACGGGAAGACCACTGGCTTGTGCCATCGCACCAGCATTGGCGGCGTTTTCGGCCAAGGTCATAATGCCGACATCAGGCATGCCGAGCTTCATGGCAGAGGAAGCATTGCCCGAGCTCATCAAGGCTTCATAGCCTTCATGTGCAATGAGGCGCGCGGAAAAGGCATCGCCCACGGACGGGATCATGGTGATCTGCTTGCGCGCGATCAATTGGCGAAAGCGCGTCGTCGGCCGTATCAAAGCCATAGCCAGTTCCTCAAAGCGTTTCCTGAATCGCCCCCATGTCCCGGGAGCTTTCCTCCTTTTTATGGGCATGGGGCGCTGAATGCAAAAGGTCTGCCTTGCTGGGGGCCGATCACCCCCCTAAAACTTTGCCATGTTGAATCGCCTCATCCCCGACCCGTTCCTTGCCGCCCTCGTGGCCGTGGTCACTTTGGCCGCCCTCCTGCCTGCCTCCGGACAGGCGGCCGGGATCGTCGATCTCGTCGCCAATTTTGCCATCGGCCTTTTGTTCTTCCTGCAAGGCGCGCGTCTGGCGCGTGAGACCGTCATCGGCGGCATCACGCATTGGCGATTGCATGTGCTGGTACTGGCTTGCACCTTCGTGCTGTTCCCGCTGCTCGGCCTCGCCTTGCACGCAGCAGCTCCGACACTGCTGTCCGAGAATTTGTGGATGGGCATGCTCTTCCTCTGCGCCCTGCCCTCGACGGTGCAATCCTCGATTGCCTTCACCTCGATCGGCAAAGGCAATGTGCCTGCCGCCATTTGCTCGGCGACGGCCTCCAATCTGCTCGGCATTTTTCTCACCCCCGTACTGGTGGGCCTCTTGCTCTCGGCCAAGGGCGATGCGGGCGTTGATCTGTCAGCGGTGGGCAAGATCGTCCTGCAATTGCTGGTGCCTTTTATCGCAGGACAAATCTTGCGTCCGAAAATCGGCGCCTTTGTGCTGAAGCACAAAAAGATCCTGTCGATGACAGATCGCAGCTCTATTCTGCTGGTGGTCTATTCCGCGTTCAGCGCCGCGGTGGTCAATGGCATCTGGCAGCGTGTGGCCCTGAGCGATCTGGTGACATTGCTGGTGCTCGATTGTCTGCTGCTCGCCATCGTGCTGCTGGTCACCACATGGGCCGCCCGCACATTGGGGTTCGACAAGCCGGATGAAGTCACCATTGTTTTCTGTGGCTCGAAAAAGACGCTGGCCAGCGGCGTGCCCATGGCCAATGTGCTGTTTCCCGGTGCGGCGGCGGGCATTGTCATTCTGCCATTGATGATCTTCCACCAGATCCAGCTCATGGTCTGCGCCTGGCTTGCCCAGCGCTATGGCAAAATCATCGAGGAGAAAGAGCCGTTCACGGCTCCGTGAGTGCTTAAATCCTGCTGATGCTGGACTTGGGCTCCGCTTTCTGGCATCGGGGCCTGTATCAAAATCACAGTCTTCGGGTGGACATCCCGGCATTTCGTTTTTGTGTGCGGCGGCCTTAGTCTGCCTGCAAAGCCCCAACAGGAAGAAACAAGATGGACGGCGATATCAGCTCATTGATGATCCAGCTCCTGCAGATCATCTGGATCAACATTCTGCTCTCCGGCGACAATGCGGTTGTGATCGCGCTCGCTTGTCGGGGGCTGCCGCCCAAGAGCCGCACCATCGGCATTGTCGCAGGTGCGGGCGTTGCCATCGTGCTGCGCATCATCTTCACCCTGCTCGTCGTCTCGCTGCTGACCATTCCGTGGCTGCGTCTGGGTGGCTCGCTTTTGCTGCTTTGGATTTCGGTCAAATTGCTGACCGATGAAAATGACGAAACCAATGTGACAGAAGCCGGCTCCGTCTGGCACGCCGTGCGCATCGTCGCCATTGCCGACATGGTTATGTCACTCGACAATGTTTTGGCGATTGCAGCCGTGGCCAAGAACTCC
>CANGRU010000013.1 GCA_947456315.1 Beijerinckiaceae bacterium
ATAAAAATCCGTCCCGACATTGGGAGCCAGCATGAAGGTGATGGCGAGCAGGCTGGCAAAGCCGAACAGCACTTGCTTGCGCATGCCCAAGGCACCGGTCAGCACATTCACAAAGCCGGCTTTGAACGTGTCGAAGCGGCGATCGAAAGCCTCCGCCATCCGCGCACCAAAAGATTTCGGGCCGGAATGACCATGGTCTTCGCCCGACAGCAATTGCCGGGCAAGCGCTGGCACAACGCTGAACGACAAAACGAAGGATGCCAGCATCGACAAGACGACGGTGATGGCCAGCGGGATGAAGAGGAAGCGCGCCGCCCCTTCCAGCAACAAGACCGGAATGAAGACAATACAAATGCACAGCGTCGCCACGGTCAGCGGCTGCACGACTTCGCCCGAGCCCTCGACAATGGCAATGGTGAGCGGCTTGCCGAGTGACTGGTTGCGATGGATATTTTCCATCACCACGGTCGCATTATCAACGAGCATGCCGATGGCCAGCGCCATGCCACCCAGCGTCATCAGGTTGATCGTCTGGCCCGTGAGATAAAGCCCCGCCATGCCCGCAAAGATCGACAGCGGAATGGAGGCTGCCACCACCAAAGTGTTGCGCCAGCTCCCCAGAAACACAAGGATCATCAGCGAAACGAGAATGGATGAGGTGATCGCCTCTTCCACCACATTGGTCACAGCCGCACGCACGAAGACCGATTGGTCAAAGTCCATCCGCAATTCGAGGCCAGAGGGGGCCGTGTCCTGAATCTCGGGCAGAATGCCGCGCACCGCATCGACGACTTTCAGTGTCGAGGCATGGGTGTGTTTCAGAATCGGAATAAACGCGGCGCGCTGGCCATCAATGCGCACGATGTTGGATTGCTGCGAGAAACTATCCTTCACATTGGCAATATCAGCCAAGGTGACCATCACGCCTTCGCGCACGCCCACCGGAATATTGTTGAATTGTTCCACCAAGCGCGGGCTGGAATTGAGCTGGATCGCATATTCCTTGGCGCCCAAGCGCGCCACGCCCGCGGGCACAATCACATTGCTGGTGCCCAGCGCATTGACGACATCCATCTGCGACAGGCCTTTGGAGGCGGCCTTCGAGGGATCGACTTCGACAATGATCTGGCGGTTCTTGCCACCAAAGGCGGCGGGGATGGACAGGCCCGGAATGGTGAACAGTTTCACGCGCAAGAAATTATTCGCGTAATCGGAAATCTGCTGCTCCGGCACACTGGACGAATTGAGCGTCACCTGCACGACAGGAACATTGGACGCGTTGAACTGGATGATGTTGGGCGGCTGCATGCCGGGAGGCGCGATACGCAGCACTGCATTGCTCTGCGCAGAGATCTGGGCAATGGCGCCGCCGATATCCGTGCCCGGCTGGAAATAGATTTTCAGAATGCCTTGGCCGGGAATGGACAGGGATTCTATATGGTCGACACCATTGACGGTCGTCGAATAGGCGCGCTCGGACACGAGCACGACGCGCCGCTCCATGTCTTCAGCCGACAGGCCATTGTAGGACCAGGCGACATAGACAACCGGAATATCAATCGCGGGGAAAATATCGACGATCATGCGCGAGACAGAAATAAAGCCTGTCAGCATGATCAGGACGGCGGTCACCGCCATAGTATAAGGCCGCCTCAGGGCGAGCTTCACCAGCGCCAGCACGTCACATTCCTCCCGCTCTCATTTTTGTGATCAAAGCTAGAGAACTGGGCCAGGAAAGCAAGACGGGTGCTCCGGTTCCCCCGGGATTACAGCCTCTTGCCGCGCGCGCTGCGCCAGAAAACGAAGATCGACAGGCCCAGAATGACCATCGATCCCATCAATCCACCCTGATAGCCAAAGCCCAGATTTTCCGACAGCAGGCCGGTGAAGAAGGGCCCGAGGATCAGCGCGAAATCTTGTGCTGTGCGCAACAGGCCCATGTAGATGCCACGCTGATTCTCGGGCGCGACATCGGCGACATAGGCAATGAGGGTCGGCGTGGCGATGCCCGAGCCTGCACCAAACATGATGGCCGTCAGCCACAGAAACACCGGGTGATGGCCGAAGGCCAGCAGGGCGCAGGCCGTGAATGTCGCCAGCCCTGCAATGATGATCGAGCCCACACGGCCGAATTCACGCGACAGCGCTGCATTAAACGGCAGAATGGCCAGATTGGCGCAGGCCCCGACTGTCAGAAGTACGCCAATAGCAGCCATATCCCAATTGAACTGGCTTTGCGCAATAAGCGGCATGACAATCCAGTTGGAGGCTGTGCGCGCATAGAAAATCGCAAAATACATCAGGCCGACGCCGGCACTGGCGGCCGCAATGGCGCGCAGATTGCCCATGCGCTCTTTGCCAGCCTTGTGCTTGATCTCGGTCGGCCAAGGAATGAGCAGGAAAGCAATCACACCCGCCAGAGCAATCAATCCGTTGACGAAATATGGCGCGGAATAGCCCCAGCCTGCGGCCACAAGACCACCAATGGCTGGGCCCAGCGCCGTGCCGGTCATATTGGCGGCTTGATAGAAGGAGGCATCGCGCAAACGCTGGCCCGGTGTGCCCAGATCAGCCACCGCCGCCAGTGCCGCCGTCATAAAAGAGGCGGAGGCCATGCCCAAAAGCAGAATGCCGAAAAAGAAAGCCTCCAGCGAATGGGTCAGGACCACGCCGAAAGACGCCAGGGTCAGCAGCACGCAGCCCAGCTGCATGAGTCGGCGCCGACCGAACCGCTCCGAGGCAATGCCGGACGGCATATTGGCCATCAACCGCGCCCCGCCATAGCAGGAGACCAACAGCCCGATGACTGTCGTACTGGCACCCAGCTCCTGCCCGTAGAGGGCAATCACCGACCAGACCATGCCATTGCCGATCTGCTTCAGGAAGACGAGCGACATCAGAACCAGCAGCGGCCCACTGGGCAGCTCGGGTATCCAACGGGCAAGCAGGGTGCGGACTGGGCGCAAGATTCGGGGCTTCCTCCCGCCCGCAGGCGGGGACTCACGTTATTTTCATCCCTTCTAGCAAGGCTTGGCCCCCTGGGACACCCCGGGAGCGCGCTTTGGGTCTTGCATTGTTGGCGGCCGCGCACCAGAAAGGGCTGATCTTAAGGAGGAATAACCCATGAAAAGGATGCTTGGCGCCGCAGCGCTCGCCACCCTCGTCGCTGCCTCTCCCGCACTGGCGGCAGATGAGGATTTCTTCAAGGGCAAGACGGTCACCGTCTATATCGGTTTCTCGCCGGGTGGCACCTACGATCTCTTCGGCCGCATGGTCGCGCGCTTCATCAGCAAGCAGATCCCCGGCAATCCGACCGTCGTGGCCTCCAACATGCCGGGTGCGGGTTCGTTCACGGCGTCCAACTGGCTCTATCGCATCGCGCCGAAAGACGGCACGGCTCTGGGCACCGTCTCGCAGACGCTCGCCATCGACGAAGCGCTGAAGGCCAAGGGCGTCCAATTCAAAGCTGCCGAATTCACCTGGATCGGCCGCGTCACATCCAACATCGAAGTGCAGGTCATCTCCACCCGCACGCCGGCCTATACGCTGGCAGGCGCCAAAACCGTCGTAGTGCCGACAGCCTCCACAGGCCCGGGCTCGCCGTCTGACACCTATCCCAAGCTGATGAATGAAGTGGCCGGCACCAAGTTCAAGATCATCCGCGGCTTCCCCGGTTCGACCGATGGTTTGCTGGCGGTGGAACGCGGTGAAACAGAAGCAGCGCTGACCTCGTGGAACACGATGAAGTCGACGCGCATGAACTGGCTGACAGAAAAGAAAGCCGCGCTCTTCGTGCAATATGCCGCGCAGCGCTCGCCTGAATTGAAGGACGTCCCCACCCTGGTGGAACTCGCCTCCAATGAAGATGACCGCAAGCTCTTGGCCTTTGCTGTTTCAAGCGCCGAAATCGGCCGCTCGATCCTCGCCCCTCCGGGCCTGCCAGCTGATCGCACCGCGATCCTGCGCAAGGCTTTCGACGCGACGATGAAAGATCCGGAAATGCTGGCCGAAATCCAGAAGTCGAACCTCGACTTCGAGCCGTTGGATGGCGCCTCGCTCGCCAAGATCGTCGCTGCAGCCGCGAATGCCGATGAAAAGGTCGTGGCACGTATGCAGAAGATCACCGAGGAATAAGAACCTCCCCCAACGACACGACAAAGGCCGGCTCTTGAGCCGGCCTTTTTTTGTCCCTGCCAGCCACGCCTGCCTTCACGATCTTGTGTGATGGTGTTTCAACTTCGGCACGCTCCTTGCTCTACATCTCTTGGTTGCGCGGCTTGAGAGAGCAGCAAAGCTCCACCTGCGCGAACGGATAACACCGAGGGAGACAGAAACCATGTCGGACCACCATCACGGCGACAATCCTTGTCGTGTTTGCGGATTCCAAAACAAACGCCCCACAAGCGCTCAAGCATTCAAATGCGAATGCTGTGGCGTGCTGATCGGGCTGGAAGACCAGAGCGCTGCCAACATCGCTTTATGGCGTGCCAAATTCATCTCGAATGGCGGCCGATGGCAGACAAAGCCATCCGCACTGGAGCAGCGGCCTGCCAATGATTGAGCAATCCATTGCCGTGAAATCAGCACAAGTGATGAAAGGGCAAGCAGTCACCGCAAGGGGCAATCTCACCAAAATCCGCCTTTAGGCCGCTTCACAAGTGCACGCACCTCACCTAGGCTGATGCCAAGGGCCGCATCAGACAGGCCTTCGGGGGAGGATCAGCCAATGACGTCCAAGTTGACGAATGCGCTTACGCGTCGCCATTTCTGCAAGACAGCCACAGCCGTGACAGCGGCAGCCTTGGTGCCCCGCAGTTCGCTGGCTGATTCCGATTTCTACAAGGGCAAAACGGTCCAGCTGGTCGTGCCCTTCTCGCCCGGCGGCTTTTACGACATTGCGGGGCGCATCGTCGCCCGCCACCTGCCCAATCACATCGAAGGCAACCCGAATGTCGTGGTGCAGAACCAGCCGGGCGCTGGCGGCCTGTCGGCAGCCAATCGCCTCGCTAATTCGACAACGCGTGACGGCCTGACGATTGCCACTGTCAGCCGCTCGATCCCGCAGCTCTATTTGTGCGGTGACACCAATGTGCAATTCGATCCGCTCA
This sequence comes from Beijerinckiaceae bacterium, assembly GCA_947456315.1. Classification (GTDB taxonomy): domain Bacteria; phylum Pseudomonadota; class Alphaproteobacteria; order Rhizobiales; family Beijerinckiaceae; genus Terripilifer. Next base: position 5,109 of record CANGRU010000013.1, read on the forward strand.
AGCTGACTTGGCTCGGCTCGCTGTCCTCCTATGCCGATGATGCCTATCTGCTTGTTGTCATGGCCTCGAGCCCGGCGAAAACCATCGAAGACGCGCGCAAGATGAAACTCAATCTGGCCGGGGTGGGCGTGGGTGCGACCAACACGACCTTTGCACTCATTGCAAAAGAATTGCTCGGCGTGAACACGGATGTGGTGCGCGGCTTCCCCGGCGCCAATGACATCTGGCTTGCGATGGAGCGCGGCGAGATCGACGGACAGGTGATTGACGTCTCCGCCATTATGGCGGCGCGTCCGCAATTGTGGAACGAAGGCAAATTGCGCGTGCTTGTGCAATTTGCGCGCAGCACACGCATGGCCGAATTGCCAAACGTGCCCACAGGGCGCGAATTGGTGACCAATGCGAATGATCGCACCTATCTGGAATTTGCTGAAAATCCCTTCTTCATGGCCCTGCCCTTCGCAGCACCTCCGGAGATACCGGCAGACCGCGCCGATATTCTCGAAAAGGCCTTTATGAAAATGGCGATGGAGCCAAGCTTCCGTGCAGAAATGCTGCAAGCCGGCATGAAGACCAGCCCGGTCGATGGAAAATTCGTGCGCAAAGTGATCGAGGAAGCAGCCAAGACACCCAAAGATGTGCGCGAACGCCTCGGCAAATTGATCATCGCGAAGTGAGGGGAACCCAGATGCGCGCTCACCTGATTTTGGCAAGCCTCTGCGGGTTACTCGCAACATTCATCTCACCCAACATCGCCCGGGCACAGGATGCGCGCGCATCCCTGCCCGCGCGCATCGAACTCATTCCGTTTGAATCGCTCACCTTGCCCGACAGCGCTTTTCTGAAAGGCGACAAAGCGGCCGGCAAGCCCGCACAGCTGGCAGCAGAGCTGCATGTCGCACAGGGACCGGGCAAGCGCCCGGTTGTTGTGCTTCTGCATGGCTCAGGCGCTTTGGGCGGGCGCGATGCACAATGGGCACGTGAATTTGCCGAAATCGGCGTCTCGACTTTGATGATCGACGCCTTCTCGGGCCGCGGCATTGTTGCCACCAGCGACAATCAGGGACAGCTGGGCCGGCTCAACATGATCCTCGACACATATCGGGCTCTGGCCAAACTGAAAGACCACCCGCGTGTGGATACATCGCGCGTCGCCATGATCGGTTTTTCGCGCGGCGGACAAGCCACACTTTATGCAAGCCTCGAACGCTTTCACAAAATGTGGAACGACAGCGGCGTCGATTTTGCCGCCTACTTCCCTTTCTATCCTGATTGCATGACGCAATTTGTGGATGACACGAAACTCAAACCCGTGCCGGTCCGCATCCATCATGGCGATATTGATGATTACAATCCGGCACCCCAATGCAAAGCCTTCACCGAGCGCCTGAAAGCAGCGGGTGCCAATGTCGAGATGACCATCTACAAAGATGCACCCCATTCATTCGATGGCCCGCTCGGCACACCGACACCGAGCCTGTCCAGCAATGCCATGACGGTGCGCAATTGCGTTTTGAAGGAAGAGCCGCTTGGTCAGATCACCAACACCAAGAGCGGCAAGGCCTTCACCTATGAAGACCCCTGTGTCGAGCGCGGCCCCCATGTCGGCTTCAATGCCGAAGCCGCAAAGGCAGCGCGCGCCAGCGTGCGCGAGACTTTGAAAAGCGTGTTCAAACTCTGAATGAAGCCACACGCGGGAGCAGTGATCCTGTCCCGCGTGCCCAGCGTATCGCCCCCATGCACCAGACGATCAAATTCCTGCACACGCTCTCCTCCGCCGGCCTGATCGGCGCGCTGGTTGCCTATCTGCTCATTCTCTGGCGAGCGCCGCAGGACAGTCTCGCGCAATATGCTGACATGCGCGAGACGATCAGCCTGATCTGCCGGATCATCCTCGTGCCATCGCTGGGCCTGTCACTGGTCAGCGGCCTCATGTCGATGATGGTGCACAAGCCCTACCAGCAAAAACGCTGGGCTTGGGCGAAAGCCTTTTTGGGGCTGGCCATGTTTGAATCAACGCTGGCCATCACGCAGAGCAAAGCTATCGAGGCCGCCGAATTTGCCGCACGCATCGCTGCTGGCCATCACGTCGAGGAAGCCCGTCCATTGCTGAATGAAGCCTTGCACAGCGAATGGAATGTGCTGTTTGCCATTCTGGCCATCTCCTGCGCGCAAACGGCGCTTGGCATCTGGCGACCCAAACTCGCATGGCCGAAGCCGACTTGAGAAACTGAAATTCAATAGCCTGAACAGGAAATTGGATTGTCTGAACGGCACTTGTGGACGATCATCCGATGACCTGCTCCAGAGGCCTTAAAAAAATGCTGATCCTGAACAATCAAGACGTCACCGATCATCTCACCATGGGAGACGCGATTGACGCGCTCGACCGGGCCTATCGGCAGCTGATCACCAAAGAAGCGGTCTGCAAGCCGCGCACAGACGTCCAGATTCCGACCAGCCAGCATGGCAAAGTCTATCAATGGAGCAGCGTCGAGGGCGGCTCGACGGACGGCTATTTTGCCATCCGCATCAAATCCGACATCATCTATGAGCAAGACTATAATGGTGCACGCACGCAGGAAAAATATTGCGTGCAACCAGGCACTTATTGCGGACTTGTGTTGCTGACGCGTGTTGAAACAGGTGAGCCTCTGGCTTTCGTCAATGATGGCCTGATGCAATTGATGCGCGTGGGCGCCGATGGCGGCATTGGCGTAAAATATCTCGCACGCGAAAATGCCGAAGTCGTCGGCATGCTGGGCTCTGGTGGCATGTCGCGCTCGCATATGGATGCCTTCATGCATGTGCGCCCCAATCTGAAACGCTTGCAAGTCTATTCACCCACCAAAGCCAATCGCGAACGCTTTGCAGCCGAGATGGCCGACCGGCATGGCATTGAAGCGGTTGCCTGTGACACACCGGAACAGGTCTATCGGGGCGCTGATATTTTTGCAGCTCTGACCGATTCCGCAGTCTCTGTCATTCGCGGCGACCTGCTAGAAAAAGGCACGCATATTGTAGCCCCCGGTACGGGGGACGGCATCCGCGATCCGAAAATCATCGAAAAGATCGACGTCTATCTGCGCTTTGGCAATGCCACCGCACCATGGGGTGTCACCGATGTGGAAGATGAATATTTCACCTACGCGGCCCTGCCCGATGTCGATACCGGCTTCAAGCGTAAAACACCCGGCAAGCGCGGACATGGCGCTGTCTTCCCGCCCGAGCGCACACTGACTTATGCCGATCTGATGAATGGCAAAACAAGCGGGCGCTCATCACCGGAGCAGATTTCCTATTCGGAACGGGGCAATCTGCAAGGCAATCAATTCTGGCCTCTGGCCGCAAGACTTTATGAAATTGTCAAAGCACGCGGTGCGGGGCGCGAGATCCCGACCGAATGGTTTCTGCAAGACGTGCGCAACTGACAAAAAAACGGGGGGACGCTATGAAAAAAATGAGCCTGACACTTGGCACTCTTGCGCTCCTCATGCAGGGCGCTCACGCACAAGCACCCAAAGATGAGAGCTTCTACAAAGGCAAGACAATTTCGATCATCGTCGGTTTTACGCCGGGTGGCAGCTATGATGCTTATGCCCGCATGCTGGCGCGCCACATGCCGCAATATATTGCAGGCTCGCCAACGATCATCGTGCAAAACATGCCGGGCGGCGGCACGCTGACCGCTGTGCGCTATCTTGACGGCAATACACCCAAAGACGGCACGGTGCTGGCAGCTTTTACATCGGGGCTCATCACTGCCTCCATCGCTGATCCGGAAACGGTGAAATATAATTTTTCGGATCTGGGCTGGGTTGGCTCGATCACCCGAGATTTCAGCGTCTGTTATGCTTGGCATGCGACCGGCATCACATCGCTCGCAGATGCCAAAGCACGCAAAGAATATATTATCGGCGATACGGCACGCGGCTCTTCTGCGTCGATCAATTCCACCATTCTGTCACAAATGCTGGGCGTGAAAGTGCGCACCATCATGGGCTATACGGGCTCGGCCGAAAGCCGCATCGCCATTGAGCGCGGCGAACTCGAGGGCCATTGCGGCGCTTGGGTCAGCCTGCCGCAAGATTGGCGCACCAACAAACAAATCGTGCCCTTCGTGCGTTTTTCACGCGTGGCTTTGCCAGACATGCCCGCGAGTGCAGTGTTTGCCGGTGACGTTGTGACCAATGATGACGATCGCAAATTGATCGATTTTCTGCTCGCCCCCTCTGAAGTGGGCCGCCCTTTTGTCGTCTCCAAACTGGTACCCGACGAGCGCCTCGCAACCCTGCGGCAGGCCTTTGCAAAGACCATGGACAACAAGGATTTTCTGAGTGAGGCGGATCGTCAGGGCCTACCCGTCAGCGCCATTGCGGGCGAAGAGGCGCAGAAAATGGTGGCCGATATCTATCAGGCGCCACCGGCTCTTGTGCAGCGCGGTCGGGCTGTTCTGAAATAGCCTCGTCATTGCGAGGAGGGCTTCAGCCCGACGCGGCAATCCATGGACGGGTCTTGATTGGTCTGGCGTTGCGCCATGGATTGCTTCGCAGCTTTGCTCCTCGCAATGACGAAAAGGGGTCATTGCGCGACCCAAAACTCCAAGCTAGGCTCCTCTCCAAGCCGGATCAAAAATCGGCAATTCGGGAGGAGACATGGCCATGATGCGCCCACTCTTTTTTATCGCGGCATTGGTTGGCGCCAGCAGCGCCTCTCTTGCGCAAGACAAGCCAGCCGATCCCGGCCGCGACCTTGTCATGCAGAAATGCGCGCAATGCCACACGGATTCCATCTGGCGCGACCAACGCCAGAATGCGGCCGCTTGGGAAGCCACCGCCTATCGCATGATGGCTCGCGGCAGCATCTGGACCACGGATGAAGTGAAAAACATGGCGGCTTTTCTGGGCCGCGAGTTCGGGCCCGATGTGCCCCGTGCCAAGCCACAGCAACGCTGAGAGGAGACGGTGCCATGAAAGATCTCGTCTATAAATATCTCTCGGAAGGCATTTCGCGCCGCGGCTTTCTCGACAATATGACCAAGACCGGCATCACTCTGGCAGCAGCTGAAAATGTGCTCGATGCCATTTCAACCTCTGCCCATGCGCAAGACGCCGCAGCACCGGCCACGCAGCAGACCAATCCGGTGAAGCAGTTCCAAGGCACGGGCGGTGCCTGTTTTGCCGAACAGCTCATGGCCTGTGGCGTCAAATATGTGTTTGGCAATTCCGCCAGCGAAGACGCGCAATTCTATGAAGCGCTCGTCGATCGTCCGCAGCTGCAATATATCATCTCGCCTCATGAAGGCCCGGGTGCGGCTATGGCAGCGGGCTATATCAAGGCCTCGCAACAGCCTGCCATTGTGATGCAGGCGGGCGCTGTCGGGCTCATGAATGCCATGGGCCAGATATACAATGCGCATAAAGAGCAGACGCCGCTTGTCGTCTATTCCTATCGCACAGATCAATCACGCCGCGCGGGCCGCGACGGGTTTGAGGAAATCGCCAATCAGGAACAGGTGGTGCAGCCGATCACGAAATATTCGTGGATGGCACGCGGCCCCTCGATGATTCCCGAGACCGTGCGCCACGCGTTCAAGACCGCCTGGACGCCACCGCATGGCCCTGCCTATCTGACATGGCACTCGGACTATACGGATGAGCGCACGCGCACCGAAATCATCCAGCAAAGCCACTTCGACACGCGCATGCGTGTGCGCCCCAATCCGGATGAAGTGACGCGCGCGGCCAAAATGCTGGTCGAAGCCAAAATGCCGATCATGGTGGTGGGGGACGAAGTCACCAAGGCCAAGGCTTCTGCCAAAGCGATCAAGCTGGCGGAATTGCTTGGCATGCCGGTCACGCAAATGCGCCAGCTCTGGGCCAATTTCCCCGAAGCGCATCCGCTGTTCGTGTCCAATGCGCCCGCTGGCACTTTGGCCTCGATCACCTGGCCGAAAAATTATGATGTCGTCATCAATGTCGGCAACAAGATGCAGCATAATGGCGTCAACCCGATCGTCGCGCGCGGCGTGAAGTTCATCGACATGCGTATTGATTATAACAATATGGGCAAGGTCATGACGACGGATGTGCCGCTCGTCTGTGATGTGGGCCTTGGTCTTGATGATCTTTATGCGGCTGTCGAACAGCTGATGACCGCCAAGCTGCGCGAAGAAGCGGCCAGTCGTGCAACCGAGGTGCGCAAATTTACAGAGCGTGCACGCGCGCTGCGCATGGGCTTTGTCAATTCGCCCGAATGGAACAATGCGCCGCTCATTGCCGATCGCGTGACATGGGAAGTGGCGCAATTTGCCGATCCCGATGCGATCATCATTCATGAAGCCGGCGCGAATGTGATGCATTCCTTCGACTTCAACCCCATCGGTGGCCGTGAATTGTTCTTCTATTACGGCGGTCATCTGGGCTCGGGTGTGGGCACAGCCGCAGGTGTGAAACTGGCGCGCCCCAACCAGCAGGTGATCTGCATGGTGGGTGATGGCTCTTTCCTCTTTGGCCCACATGCTTTGTGGAACATGGCGCGCCTTGAGCTGCCGGTGATTACGGTTGTCTATAACAACCATGGTTATGGTGGCCCTCATTCGCGCACCATTGCCAATGTGCCCTCGGGTCGCATGGTCGAAACGGGTCAGATGGTGAATGGCTATCTCGGCAAACCCGACATGAACATGGCGCAGATTGCCAATGGCTTCGGGGTCGCGGCGGAAGTCGTGCACAATCCCGCGCAGATGAAAGAAGCGCTGGCACGTGCGCGCAAAGCCACCATTGAAGGCAAGCCCTATCTGCTCGATGTGCAAGTCGGTCGGCGTGGTGTGAACCAGGTGGCCGAGCCATGGATTCCGGCGATCAGCGGCGCGCAAATGCGCACAAAGAAAGTCTGATGATGAAAGCTTATGTGTTGGGCGCCGGTCTGATGATCGGCGCCGCTTTCTCGCCCCTCACTGCAGATGCTGATGACGCGAGCGACGGTTATCTCGTCTATAATGACATGTGCGCGACGTGCCATGGCAAGGATATGATGAATCCAGGGCTGGCTTTTGATTTGCGCAAATTTCCTACCGACGACAAAGCCCGTTTCGTAACCTCTGTCAACAAAGGCAAAGGCACAGGCATGCCGCCGTGGGAAGGCAAGCTCTCGGCTGAAGAAATCGACCTGCTCTGGGCCTATGTGAAAAGCGGCGGATAGGCCGCCTCAGGCTTTCTTCAAAAACTCGGTGCGCAGAACAAGGCCCTTCACCTTCTCGGCGTTGCATTCGATTTCGGCCGGATCACCGGTGAGGCGGATGTTTTTGACGAGCGTGCCGCGCTTGAGCGTCACAGATGTGCCCTTGACCTTGAGATCCTTGATGAGGGTCACGCTATCGCCCTCATTCAGAATGGTCCCGTTGCTGTCGCGCACCACATCATCGCTCATCGTCATAACCTTCCAGACATTTGTTGCTTGCTTTTAGACCGGGCTGTCGTTGGTGGCAAAGAAAAAGGGCGGCCTGTCAGCCGCCCTCGTCTTATGCGCCGACGAGTTTTTTCAGCCAGTCGTTGTGACGAACGATCGCCAGATCCGACGCCCAACGATCGAGCCCGAAAACATGGCCCGCATTGGCGAAAAACAGATACAGACACACGGTTGCATAAACGATGTGATAGTCGACGATGAAATTATTGTGGTTCTCGATGTAGGGCCATTCCATATGCGCGGTCCAATACATCAGCAGCAAAAGCAATCCGGCCAGCGAGCTGACGCGCACCAAAAGCCCCAGCAGCAGCGACACGCCAATCGCCAGATGGGCATAGCTCACGGCAAAGGTGAGATAGGGGTCTAGCGCAGGTGCAGTGAGTGGCGCATAAAGATCATGAAATGTTTTCGTGCTGCCCAGAAACTTCGCAACACTGAATGTGGCGTTCCAGACCTGATGGGATGCGGCATAGATAAAAGTCCATGCCATGAGCAGACGGAAGACCAAGGCAAAGCGTCTGTAGGTATTCGATGTCATGGGTCGCCCTCCAAGTTGGAAGAGCAC
>CANGRU010000014.1 GCA_947456315.1 Beijerinckiaceae bacterium
CGGAAGTGAACCCGCCCGTCTTTGCCCGCGCGCGTGCTGTCGCCCGCTACGAGGGGCCGGCCCGCACCCTGACGCGGCGCCTCAAATATGCCGACCGGCTCGATCTCGCCCCCGCCATGGGCCGCTGGATGGCGCGTGCCGGGGCGGAGCTGATCGCGGAGGCCGACCTCATCCTGCCTGTGCCGCTGCATCGAGGGCGCCTCTGGCGGCGGCGCTTCAATCAGGCGGCTGTGCTGGCCGCCCAGATCGCCACCCATGCGGGCCGGCCCTGCGACATGGGGCTGCTGACACGCGTCAAAGCCACCCGCCCGCAGGTCGGCCTGACGCGCGAGGAGCGCGCCGACAATCTGCAGGGCGCTTTCCGCCTGTCCGAGGAGGCCGCCAGCCAGATTGCGGGGCGGCGCCTTCTGCTTGTCGATGATGTGCTCACCACAGGGGCCACGCTGAACGCCTGTGCGCGTGCGCTTTTGAAGGCGGGTGCGGCACGCGTCGATGCGCTCACCTTTGCACGGGTTGTGAGCGGGGCGTGACAGGCCATATAAGGAGACGAAATCCTTCCGGCCTTTCAGGACAAGCCCGATGCAAAGCGTGACGATCTACACCAAGGTGACCTGCGGCTATTGCGCCCGCGCCAAATCGCTTCTCACGTCGAAGAATGTCACTTTCGAGGAAATCTCGGTGGATGGCGATTATGCGAAACAGGAAGAGATGACCAAGCGCGCCAATGGCGGCTGGACGGTGCCGCAGATTTTTATCGGCAGCACGCATGTGGGTGGCTGCGATGATCTGCATGCGCTGGAACGCGATGGCAAGCTCGACGCTTTGCTGAAGGGCTGATGCAGGGATGATCAAATATGCGCTGATCTGCGACGCGGATCATGAATTCGAAAGCTGGTTTCCCGATAGCGCCTCTTATGACAAGCAGGCGAAGCGCGGACTTGTGACCTGCCCTTTCTGCGACAGTGTGAAAGTCTCCAAAGCCATTATGGCGCCCAATGTCGCGCGCAAAGACAAAGACCGTTTGGCTGTGGCCGACAATGACGATTCGCCTGCGCCCGCCGCTCCGGTGGCGCCAGCGCAAAACATCGCGCTGCTCGATGAACAACAGCAGCAATTGCGCGGCATGATCCGCGAGCTGCATGAAAAGATTGTCGCCAGCACCGATGATGTGGGCGAGAATTTCCCCGAGGAAGCGCGCAAAATGCATGAGGGCGAGACGCCTGCGCGCTCCATTCGCGGCAAAGCCAGTTTTGAAGAAGCCCGCGAATTGCTGGAAGATGGCATTCCCGTGCTGCCGATCCCCGATCTGCCGGAAGAACGCAATTGATCGAATCCGAATTTGAAAATGTCTATGGCGCGCCGCCGCTCGAGCTCGCGGGCGATACATCGCGCTTGCCACAATTCTCGCCGCTTGTGCCCGGTGCGCAGGATTTGCAAGATGTCGCGCCCGGCACTTTGGGTTCGCTCATCATGCTCGCCCCGCCCGGCACCATCGAGCGCCGCTATGCGCTGGCGCTGGCTTTGCGCGCACTCAAAGCAGATGCGCGGCTCACCGTGCTCGCGCCCAAAGACAAAGGCGGGACGCGGCTTGCCGGTGATCTCGAAGCGCTGGGCTGCACCTTTCATGAAAGCGCGAAACGCCACCACCGCATTTGCGTGACGCAAGGTGTCGGCGATGCCAAAGCGATTGCAGACGCGATTGCGGAAGGCGCGCCGCGCTTTGATGAGGCGCTCGGCTTGTGGACGCAGCCCGGCGTGTTCAGCTGGAACCGCATCGATCCGGGCAGTGCGCTGCTCATGAATCATCTGCCCGATTTTTCCGGCAATGGCGCGGATCTGGGTGCGGGGCTTGGCGTGCTGGCGCATGGCGTGCTCGCCAGCGCGAAAGTCACCTCCCTCACCCTAGTCGAACTCGATGGCCGCGCGATGGCCTGCGCCAAGCGCAATGTCACCGATGCGCGTGTGCGTTTCGTGCAGGCCGATGTGCGCAAGCTGAATGAGCCAAGCCTGAAGCTGCTCGATTTTGTCGTCATGAACCCGCCGTTTCATGACGGCGGTGCGGAAGACAAATCGCTCGGACAATCTTTCATCAAGACCGCCGCCAGCATTCTCAAAAAAGGCGGCAGGCTTTATTGCGTGGCCAATCGCCACCTGCCTTATGAAAGCGTGCTGAAAGACAATTTCCGCCGCATGACCATGGTGGCGGAAGCATCCGGCTTCAAAATCTATGAGGCGATGGCGTGAGCAAGCTGCAAAACATGCGGCTCGACAAGCTGCTGGCCAATCTCGGCTACGGCTCGCGCCGCGAGATTGCCATGCTCGCACAGACGGGGCGCTTTCTGCTCGATGGCGCGCGCATTGCGCGTGTGGACGAGCGCATTGCGCTGAGTGACGATCTGCCCACACGCCTCACCTATCTGGGCGAAGAGCTTGATCCGCTGCCCGGCTGCGTGGTGATGATGCACAAGCCGCTCGGCGTCACCTGTTCGCACAAGGAAGCAGGCGAGCGCGTCTATGCGCTGCTGCCCGACCGCTGGCAGCGCCGCGATCCGCCGTTTTCGACGGTGGGGCGTCTCGACAAGGAGACATCGGGCCTGTTGCTGCTGACTGACGATGGCGCCTTTCTGCACAATGTGATTTCGCCCAAGCGCAACATCGCCAAAAAATACCGCGCCACCCTCGACCGCCCGCTGCGCGGCGATGAGGTGGCCCTTTTTGCGGCCGGCACGATGATGCTGGAAGGCGAAAAGACGCCCCTCCTGCCAGCCGTGCTGGAGGTGGCCTCAGAGCGCGAAGCGGTGCTGACGATCACAGAAGGCCGCTACCACCAGGTGCGCCGCATGTTTGCGGCAGTCGGCAACCACGTGGTGAGCCTGCACCGCGAAGCAATTGGCGGGCTGGTGCTGCCAGACCATCTGGAGCCGGGTGAGTTTATGGTGATGGATGAGGCGGAGAAGGCCATCATCTTCGGCTAGTGGGCCGTCATTGCGAGCGAAGCGAAGCAATCCAGAAAGCCACACGTGAGGCCTCTGGATTGCCACGTCGCCTTCGGCTCCTCGCAATGACGAGCGCCTCAAGCCAGCCCCTCATACAAATCCTCCCAATGCGGGTTCATCTCTTCAATCAAACGCAATTTGGCCTTGCGCGATCCCGCCTTGATCTGTTTCTCACGGGCAATGGCTTCATCCATCCGTTCATAGCGTTCATACCAGACGAGCAAGATGCAATTATATTGCCGGGTAAACCCCGCCTTCGCCTTGGTACGATGCTCAAACACGCGGCGTGCGAGATCAGACGTCACGCCGGTATAAAGCGTGCCATTACGCTGACTGGCCATGATGTAAACAGCAGGCTCTCGCATGGGCTGAGGTTACGTCTCTCCTCATACCGCGCCACCAACCGAACGGTTGTTCTGGATTGCTTCGCTTCGCTCGCAATGACGGCGGAAAGGCTTCGGTCACGTCATTGCGAGCGAAGCGAAGCAATCCAGACTTAGACGCGCCGCCCCACACACATATAATTCACATCCAAATCCCGCGACTGCGACCACTTATTGCGCAATGGGTTGTAAACAACCCCCGCTGTATCAAACAGATCAACGCCACCTGCCGCCATCGCGTCTTCCAGCTCTTGCGGGGTGATAAATTTTTCCCATTGGTGCGTGCCCTTGGGCACCCAGCGCAGGACGTATTCGGCACCCACAATTGCGAGTGCGAAAGATTTCAATGTGCGGTTGAGGGTGGCCATGAACAGCAGGCCGTTGGGCTTCACCAGACCTGCGCAGGTTTTTACAAAGGCGTTCACGTCCGTCACATGTTCCACCACTTCCATGGCGGTGACGATGTCAAAGCGTGCGCCCTCGGCCAAGAGGTCTTCGGCTGTCACGGCGCGATAAGTGAGGCTTGTGCCCGTCTCATCCGCGTGCGCCTGCGCGATCTGGATATTGCCGGGGGCGGGGTCGATGCCGGTGACATCGGCGCCGAGGCGCGCGAGGGGTTCGGCGAGGATGCCGCCGCCGCAGCCGATGTCGAGCAGCGAGAGGCCGGCCAGCGGGTTCGGGCGCTTTGCGTCGCGCGGGCGGACGGTGTCGCCTTCGGGGAAATGCTGGCAGATGTGGTCGCGGATATAGGCGATGCGCACGGGGTTGAGGCGATGCAGCGGGCGCATGGAGCCGTGCTCGGCCCACCAGTCCTCGCCCAGAGCCTCGAAGCGGGCGACATCCGCCTCATCCACGGTTGCGCGATTGCCTGCCATGTCATCCGCCTCAAATGTCTGTCCAAAGCCTCCGGAAAAGAGGCCACCTTCGGGGGACAAAAGATTGACTTGAGCCCCCTTGGCCGTCATCTATACGCGCCCTTATACGCACCTTGCGGCCTCGGGGGAACCATCTCCCCGCTGCGTCCACCCACCGGTCTCTTCAATTAGGCTCCTATGTCCCGTCTGGTCATGAAATTCGGCGGCACGTCCGTCGCCAATATCGAGCGCATCAAGAATGTCGCGCGCCATGTGCAGCGCGAGGTTGCGGCCGGCCACCATGTGGCGGTTGTCGTCTCCGCCATGTCGGGCAAGACCAATGAGCTGGTCGGCTGGTGCAAAGAGGGCGCGGCTCTCTATGACCCGCGCGAATATGATGCCGTGGTCGCCTCGGGCGAACAGGTGACATCAGGCCTGCTCGCGATTGTCCTGCAGGACATGGGCATCCCCGCCCGCTCCTGGCAGGGCTGGCAGATCCCGATCAAGACATCCGATGCGCATGGCTCGGCCCGCATCGAAGACATCGACCCCAAGGGTCTGGAAGACGGTTTTGCGCGCGGCGAAGTCGCCGTGATCGCAGGCTTTCAGGGCATTCACATGCCGACCGGCCGCCTGACCACGCTCGGGCGCGGTGGCTCGGATACATCGGCTGTGGCCATTGCTGCCGCGCTGAAGGCCGACCGCTGCGACATTTATACGGACGTCGACGGCGTCTACACCACCGACCCGCGCATTGTGCCCAAGGCCAAGCGTCTCGACCGTGTGGTGTTCGAAGAAATGCTGGAAATGGCCTCTTTAGGCTCGAAAGTGCTGCAAGTGCGTTCGGTCGAAGTGGCTATGGTCCATAAGGTGAAAACATTCGTGCGCTCGTCTTTTGACGACCCGGCTGATCCCAAGCCCGGCACACTTATCTGCGACGAGGAGGATATTGTGGAACAGCAGGTCGTCTCAGGCATCGCCTATTCCAAGGATGAAGCGCAGATCACATTGCGCGATGTGGCCGACAAGCCCGGCATTGCGGCGGCGATCTTCGTGCCGCTGGCCGATGCCAATATCAATGTCGATATGATCATCCAGGTCGTCTCCGATGACGCCAAGACAACCGACCTGACCTTCACCGTGCCGACCGCCGATTTCGAACGCGCCAAGAAGATTCTGGCCGATCACAAGACCGAGGTCGGCTACAAGGAGCTGGCCGGCGCCACGGATGTGGTGAAGGTCTCGGCCATCGGCATTGGCATGCGCTCGCATGCGGGTGTCGCGGCGCGCGCTTTCAAGGCGCTGTCGGACAAGGGCATCAACATCCGCGCCATCACCACCTCCGAGATCAAATTCTCGGTGCTGATTGATGCCGAATATACCGAGCTCGCGGTCCGCACGCTCCACACGCTCTACGGGCTCGACAAGGCCTGAAGCCTCCCCATGGGGCAAAAGCTCAAAACCCCCGTCCGGCACACCCCGGCGGGGGTTTTTTCATGAAATAGGCGTAAAACCTTCCGAAATACCGGCCAATATGCCGCAGGTGCCCCGTTTGGCAGCTTGCGGCAGCGCTTGCGGTCCGGGGTTTGCATTCGTATACGAAACTGAAAGGTTGGTGCGGGGATCTCCCCCGCCCGGCAGGCCTTCAGGCCAGACAGGACGAATGATGCGAAGCGCGCTCGGGGGACCCCGCCTGCTGCTGCGCCGGCTCCGCGAGGCTATGGCGGAACCGGTGAGCGCACAGGCGCGCCTTGACCGCATCGTCGTCCATATCGCCTCCAACATGGTGGCCGAAGTCTGCTCGGTCTATGTGCTGCGCGATGACAGCCGCCTCGAGCTCTTCGCCACCGAAGGTTTGAACCGCGAAGCGGTGCATTTGACGACCATGCGCTCGGGCGAAGGTCTTGTCGGCCGCATTGCCGAAACCGCCGAAGCGCTCGCGCTGTCAGACGCGCAATCGCACCCGGCCTTTTCTTACAAGCCGGAAACGGGCGAAGAGATTTACCAATCCTTCTTGGGCGTGCCGATTTTGCGCGGCGGCTCGACGCTCGGCGTGCTCGTTGTGCAGAACAGGGCGCGGCGCACCTATTCCGAAGAAGAGGTGGAAGCGCTCGAGACCACCGCCATGGTGCTCGCCGAAATGGTGGCCACCGGCGAATTGCAATCCATCGTGCGCCCGGGCGCCGAGATTGCCAACCGCCGCCACATGTCGCTCAAAGGCGCGGCTGTCGCCGACGGCGTGGGGCTTGGTCATGTCGTGCTGCATGAGCCGCGCGTCACCATCAAACAATTGATTGCCGAAGATCCCGCGCGTGAAGAAGCGCGCCTCGATGCCGCACTCGACAGCGTGCGCCAGAACATCGATCTTCTGGTTGATCGCGGCAATGCAGCGGGTGCCGGCGAACATCGCGAGGTGCTCGAAACCTTCCGCATGTTTGCCCATGATCGCGGCTGGTTGCGCCGTTTGCGTGAGGCCATTTCTTCCGGCCTCACAGCGGAGGCTGCTGTCGAGCGCGTGCAGAATGATGCGCGCGCCAAACTGGCGCGCCGCACCGATCCTTATCTGCGCGAACGCCTGCATGATCTCGACGATCTGGCCAATCGCCTGTTGCATGCACTGACGGGCGAAAGCTTTGTCATGTCGCATGATGCGTTGCCCGACAATGCGATCATTGTCGCGCGCAGCATGGGGCCAGCGGCTCTGCTCGATTATGACCGCAAGAAATTGCGCGGCCTTGTGTTGGAGGATGGCGGCGCCTCCTCGCATGTCGCCATTGTCGCGCGCGCCATCGGCATTCCGATGGTGGGGGACGTCACCAATGTCATCGACTTTGTTGAAAATGGCGACCCGATCATCATCGATGGCTCGACGGGCGATGTGCAATTGCGCCCGCAACCCGATGTGCAAGCCGCCTATGCCGAAAAAGCGCGCCTGCGCGCGCGTCGCCAGGAGCAATATCACAAACTGCGCGATGTGCCCTCGCGCACCAAGGATGGCGTGACCATCGGCCTGCATATGAATGCGGGCCTGCTGATCGATCTGCCGCATGTGGCAGAAACCGGCGCGCAATCGATTGGCCTGTTTCGCACCGAGCTGCAATTCATGGTGGCGGCGCAATTCCCGCGCGGTGAGCAGCAATATAAACTCTACAAGAGCGTGATGGATGGCGTGCCGGATCGCCCCGTCACCTTCCGCACCCTCGACATCGGCGGCGACAAAATCCTGCCCTACATGTCGCGTCTGGAAGAAGACAATCCGGCACTTGGTTGGCGCGCGATCCGTATCGGGCTTGATCGGCCGGGCCTCCTGCGCACGCAATTGCGCGCCATGCTGCGCGCGGGCGCGGGGCGTGATCTGCGTATCATGTTCCCGATGGTCGCCACCGCCTCTGAAATTGACGCCTCGAAAGATCTGGTCGCGCGCGAAATCGCGCATCTGACGCGCCACGGCCATGAAGTGCCGCGCGATCTCAAGCTCGGCATTATGATCGAAGTGCCTTCCGTGCTCTTCGCGCTGGATGAAATCCTGCCGCGTGTCGATTTCGTTTCGGTCGGCTCCAATGATCTGACGCAATATTTGTTTGCAGCGGATCGTGACAACAAGCGCGTGGCCACACGTTTTGATCCGCTCTCACCCTCCATGTTGCGGGCGTTGAAATCCATCACCGACAAGGCGGCCCAGCACGGCACATCTGTGACGCTGTGTGGCGAAATGGGTGGCAAGCCGCTCGATGCGCTGGCCCTGATCGGCATCGGCTATCGCAATCTGTCCATGTCGCCCGCCTCCATCGGTCCGGTGAAGGCCATGTTGCTGGCGGCGGATGTGGCTGAGACCAGTGCTTTCATCACTGAAAAATTGTCGCAAGTGACGGGCGCGGATTCGATCCGCGAGGATTTGCGCCGCTTTGCCGAAGCCAAAGGCGTGCCGCTGTAGAGACGCATCTTTCGCCCTGCACAAGCCACCCTGCCCGCCCTCACATATCAGACACATCCGATGCTCCCTCAGGACAAGCTCGACCTCATTTTGCGCAAGCATGAGGAAATCTCCGCCAAGCTTTCGGGCGGCGCGACCGGACAGGAATTTGTCGCGCTGTCGCGTGAGCTCTCCGATCTTGATCCGGTGGTTGATGCGATCCGCGCCTTTCGCGAGGCCTCCAGCGATCTGGCGGGCATTGAGGCCATGCTGAACGATACCTCGACCGATGCCGAGATGCGCGCATTGGCAGAAGACGAACAGGCGCAAGCAAAAGAAAAACTTGCCGCCCTTGAACATGACATCCGCATTGCGCTTTTGCCCAAAGATGCTGCTGACGAACACGGCGCCATTCTCGAATTGCGCGCCGGCACGGGTGGCGATGAAGCCGCTCTCTTTGTGGGTGATCTGTTTCGCATGTATGAGCGCTATGCGCAGCTGCATGGCTGGAAACTCGAGCTCATGTCGGCAAGTGAAGGCACGGCGGGCGGCTTTAAGGAAATCATCGCCTCGGTCGAGGGGCGCGGCGTGTTCGCCAAACTGAAATATGAATCGGGCGTCCACCGCGTGCAGCGCGTGCCAGCCACCGAAACGCAGGGGCGCATTCACACGTCAGCTGCAACAGTTGCTGTTCTGCCGGAAGCGCAGGATGTCGACATAGATATCAATGAAGCCGATCTGAAGATCGACACGATGCGCGCACAAGGGGCTGGCGGCCAGCACGTCAACAAGACGGAATCAGCCATCCGCATCACCCATATTCCAACCGGCACGATTGTCTTTGTGCAGGATGAGCGCTCGCAACATAAAAACCGGGCGCGTGCCATGTCTCTGCTGCGCGCCAGACTCTACGACGAGCAGCGCACCAAGCTTGATACCGAGCGCGCCGCGGATCGCAAGGCACAAGTGGGATCAGGCGACCGCTCGGAACGCATCCGCACCTATAATTTTCCGCAAGGTCGCGTGACCGATCACCGCATCAACCTGACGCTCTACAAACTCGAGCGCGTGGTGGCGGGCGATGCGCTGGATGAAATTATCGATCCGCTGATCACCGAGCATCAGGCCGCGCAATTGGCAGCGGAGGGGTGATGTCCTCTCCTTCTCCCGCTGGCGGGAGAAGGTGGTTGCCGGAGGCAACCGGATGAGGGCGGCCCAACCGCACTCACCCTCACCCGTCATGCTGCGCATGACACCCTCTCCCGCAAAGCGGGAGAGGGAGATTGCCGATTAATGGCGGAAATGCCGGTGCCCGGTGAGCACCATGGCGAGACCTGCTTCGTCCGCGGCTTTGATCACATCATCATCGCGCATGGAGCCGCCCGGCTGGATAACAGCTGTGGCACCTGCTTCTGCGGCTGCGAGCAATCCGTCGGCGAAGGGGAAGAAAGCGTCAGACGCGACAACCGAGCCTTTGGCCAATGTTTCCGGCAAGCCTGCGGCCTTGGCCGCTTCGGCAGCTTTCCAGGCGGCGATGCGCGAGGAATCGACACGGCTCATCTGGCCTGCGCCCACGCCCACAGTTGCGCCATTCTTGGCATAGACAATCGCATTCGACTTGACGTGTTTGGCAACACGGAACGCAAAACGCATGTCCGACAATTCCTGTGCTGTCGGCTGGCGCTTGGTGACCACGCGCAATTCCATGTCATCGACCACGGCATTGTCGCGGTTTTGCACAAGCAAGCCGCCGGCGACCGTCTTGAAGGTCAGGCCCTTGGCACGCGGATCGGGCAGACCGCCGGTCAGCAACAGGCGCAGATTTTTCTTCGAGGCCACAAGTGCAATGGCTTCTTCATCCGCATCAGGCGCAATGATGACTTCCGTGAAGATTTTCACGATCTCGGCTGCAGCCTGAACATCCAGCTTGCGGTTGAGGGCGACAATGCCACCGAAGGCCGACACCGGATCACACCGCAAAGCGCGCTCATAGGCTTCCAGAAGTGAAGCGCCTTCCGCCACGCCACAGGGATTGGCGTGTTTGATAATGGCGACCGCTGCTGTGCGTGCAGGATCAAACTCGCTCACACATTCAAAGGCAGCGTCCGTGTCATTCACATTGTTATAGGAGAGCTGCTTGCCCTGCACCTGACGCGCTGTGGCGACGCCGGCGCGCTTTTCGGGTGTGAGGTAAAAGCCTGCTGCCTGATGCGGGTTTTCGCCATAGCGCATTTTTTCAGCAAGCTTGCCACCAATGGCGCGATAGTCAGGCGCATCTTCACCCAGCTCATTGGCGAACCAGTTCGAGATCGCCGCATCATAGGCGGCTGTGCGCGCATAGGCCTTTTGTGCAAGGGACTTGCGCAGCGAGAGTGTCGTCGCGCCCTTGTTGGCGGCAAGAACATCGAGCACACGCGCATAATCTGACACATCCACAACCACGGCGACATCGCCATGATTTTTGGCGGCTGCGCGGATCATCGCCGGACCGCCAATGTCGATATTCTCGATGCAATCATCATAGGCCGCACCCTTGGCCACCGTTTCTTCAAACGGATAGAGATTGACGACCAGCAGATCGATGGCGGGAATGCCATGCGCCAGCATGGCTGCTTCATGCTCGGGGTTTTCGCGAATGGCGAGCAAGCCGCCATGCACGCATGGATGCAACGTCTTCACACGACCATCCATCATTTCGGGATAGCCGGTAAGATCGGACACATCTTTCACCGCAAGCCCCGCATCCGCGAGCGCCTTGCGCGTGCCACCCGTCGAGACCAGCTCGATGCCCTGGGCCGCGAGCGCCTTGGCGAAATCGATCAGGCCGGTCTTGTCGGAAACGGAAAGAAGAGCGCGCGTGACGCGGCGGAGATGGGTGGGCATGGAATCACTTGTCCCGGGCCAGAGAATGGAATGGTCGGGCGATAACATGCGGGGCGTGAGGGGGGAATGGCTGGCAAGCCCTCATCCACGGCCGGACAGGAAACTAGGTATATCTTCCTGAAATGCAGGCCAAATCAGGCGGATAAACGTTCCATCGTCCAGACCAGGGCGGGCACTTCGCGCACTTTGGCGCTGACCACGAGCTGATCGGTCTGGCGCGGACCTTCGCGGCCGCCCAGAAAAATACTTTCTTCAATCACGATCGGTAGGCCGCTGGCACGAAACAGCCAGCGCGTATCATCCGGCAAGGTCAGCAAGGCGGCCGCGCCCCCCTCGACCAGCTCGGCACGTGCTGTGGGGTGCAGATGAAAGCGCAAAGCATAATCAGCCTGCCCCGAGCCCGGTATGTTGCGCTTGGTCGCAACGAGCTTGTCCTCACCCTCGAGCCGCAAACCATCCGCCGAGAGCGTCATGCGCCGCTCATGCAACAGACCGAAGCTGCGATCATAGCCGTTATGACTGCCTTCTATCTCGACCGCATGTTCGTCTTGCGCACGGCGCATACGCACATCTGTCGGCCCTGCAATCATCTGGCGTGCAACAAAGCGATCAAGACCGGCACCGCTGGCAAAGCGCGCTGACGATGTATCGCCCACCACAAGATCGGTATGCGCAGCTGTGGCCCGCGCCACTTCGCGCAGATCAGGCCGTGCATTGGCAGGCACGCCGCAATTGATAAAAATGCGATTGGCCCCGCACGACATTTCAAACGACAAAGTGCCCGCATGCGCTTCGCAAGAAAAGGCATGCGGTGGCGGTGCGCCAAAATCTGCAATGATGATGGTCTCACCGGCCTCCATCCGCTCATAGCCCGAATGGGGCGCATGGGCGAGCGGAGCTGCACGCGCATCATCATAAGCCAGCACGGTCGCCACGACATGCGCTGCGGTCGGGCCCATGCCGTTGAACAAAGCAATCGATCCGTCACCGTGCCGGAAGAGGCGCAGCATCGGCATCATGCGATCAATGACATTGAGCAGCAATTGCGGCGCACTTGTGCCGCGCGCCGCATAGGCTTGGCGCAGCGGCAAAAGGTCCAGCAAAAGATCGACAATGGTTTGCGGATTGCGTCCGATATGCCCGCCATCCGGCAAGATCTGCACTTTGAGCTCATCGACCAGCAGCTTTGTGCCGCGCCGCGCCAGACTGTTGAGGCCTTGCGCACAAAGCCCGAGCTCCGCAATGGCAATGGCACAGATCAGGCGCGTTTCGCCTTCGAGCCCTTCGGACAAACAGCGTTGCAGATATTTTGAATGCACACCCAGCGCACGCATGAAGAGCCGATAAAAGTCGCGATCCGCACCATCCAGAATGAGAGGTGATTGCGACAGAAAAGCCAGCAGTCGCCGCGCCGCAATTCCGGCTTGCCAATCTTGCGCCGCGCTGGGGCGGCCACGCAGATGAATCCAGTCACCCACCAGCGCGCGCGCATTGGCACGCGCCAAAGCGCTGTCAGCGGCCCGCAAATGTCGCAGCCAGGAGAATGAGGTCAGGCTTGCAAACCAAGCCTCGGAGGGGGGCACAATTTCAAATGGTGATTGGCCATGCGCATTCACCGACTTGCCTGCGAAGACAAAATAGCCGGAGTAAATATCGGACGCGATAGTCGGATCGGTTGTGCGGATGTCTTGCGGAGCGATCAGCAAACGCTCGGGCGCTTGCGCGCCGAATTGCGCAAGCCTGCGCACGGGCGCGCTCGCATACCGCCACACCTGCGCAAGTCCGCGCGCTGCGATGAGGCGCGTGACCAGCAGACGATCAGCGATGCGCGATGGCCCTAACGACAAATGTGCCCCGAACTTTCAAAACAGGATGAACGATTCTGCACACGCAACCAGCAGATTTGGCTTGTCGCATTAAGCGCGCCA
>CANGRU010000015.1 GCA_947456315.1 Beijerinckiaceae bacterium
GATCCGTTTGCCTCAGCACCCTATCTGGCGCGCGGCCAAAGTCTGATCATTGTCGGCAAATATGACGCGGCGATTGAAGATTTCAACGCAACGCTGAATGTCGACAATAAAAACGGCGATGCTTGGGCGGGCTTGGGTCTGGCTTATGAGCGCCAGGGCAATCGCCCGAAGGCGATTGAATCCTACCAGCGCGCTCTGGTCGTCGATAACAGCAACAAAATGGCCCGCGATGGTCTCGCCCGCTTAGGGACCCGCGCTTAGCGCTCGGGCCCTGTAAAGGCGATCCGCACCATATTGGTGGCACCCGGCGTTCCGAACGGAACACCGGCCACGATGATGACGCGATCACCCTCTTTGGAAAAACCTTCGCGGTTTGAAAATTTGCACGCGCGCATGGCCATATCATCCAGGTCGCTTGCATCTTTCGTCACAACGGGATGAACGCCCCACACCAGCGTCAAACGACGCGCCGTGTTGCGATTGGGCGTGAGCGCCAGCACCGGTGGTTGTGGGCGTTCGCGGGCAATGCGCAAAGCGGTCGAGCCTGACGATGTCCAGGCAATCACGGCTTTCAGATCAAGCGTCTCGGCCACGTCACGCGCAGCAACGGCAATCGCATCCGCGCCTGTGGCTTCGGGTGCCGCGCGTTGTGCATTGATCACGGTGCGGAAGACGGGATCGGTTTCGACCTCTTCGGCAATGCGGTTCATCATCGTCACCGCTTCAACCGGATATTGTCCCGCAGCGCTTTCTGCTGACAGCATGACAGCATCCGCACCCTCAAACACCGCGGTAGCGACATCAGAGACTTCGGCACGCGTCGGGACGGGCGAGGTAATCATCGATTCCAGCATTTGCGTGGCGACGACAACCGGCTTGCCGAGACGGCGCGCCATGCGGGTGATGCGCTTTTGCAGACCCGGCACTTTTTCAACCGGCATTTCAACGCCGAGATCACCGCGCGCAACCATCAGTGCATCAGACATTTCGACAATCTCGTCGAGACGCGCGATGGCCTGCGGCTTTTCGATCTTGGCCAACACATAAGCGCGGCCGCGCACGATCTTTTTCACTTCGGCAATATCATCCGCACGCTGCACAAAAGAGACCGCGATCCAGTCGACGCCCACATGCAGCGCAGCATCAAGATCCGAACGATCTTTTTCGGTCATGGCGGAGACGGGGATTTCCGTATCGGGCAGACTGACGCCTTTGCGATTGGAAATGCGGCCGGCCACATCAACCACACAAACAGCGCGGCCTTTGGCGACTTCGGTCACATGCAAACGCACCTTGCCGTCATCGATGAGAACGGTATGGCCGGGGCGCAGAGCTGCAAGTATCTCAGGGTGTGGCAGATGCACACGCAGATCGTCACCCGGTGCCTTGTCGGCATCAAGAATGAATTTCGCTCCCGAGACAAGATCAACCCCGCCATCGGTGAATTGCCCCACGCGCAATTTGGGGCCTTGCAAATCAGCCAGAATGCCAATCGGGCGACCGACTTCTTTTTCCAAAGCGCGAATGGTCTGCACGCGCTCTTGCAGCATGTCGTGACTGGTGTGGCTCATATTGATGCGAAACACATCAACACCTGCCTGCACGAGCTTTTTCACCACGGCGGGATCTTGCGAGGCAGGACCCAGCGTCGCCAGAATCTTCACACGGCGCAGACGTCTCCTGCCGAAATCCTATCTTTGTCCGGGCTGGTTGGTGTCGGTCAGCTGGACTGTCCAGCTGCGCGCATCCTTGCCTGTATCAATTTCAAAAAAGCCTGTGCGGTCAAAGCCGCGCACGAGACAATTCTCGCGGCCTTCAATGCGGAACTCGCGGTCGCGCGTGCACATATAGGCCTTGCCCTTCCACTCGCCGCCGCGCTCATCCATCGCATAGACGTAATAATATTGAGCAGCGAGCGACCCGCGCAGCAAAGTTTCACACGCCCCTTGCTTCAAGTTCCACCAGCCTTCCGTGACCCACGTCTGGCCATCGGTATAGGCAATGGCGACACTGGCGCGGCTGGAGGCATTGTTGCACAGACGGAAATCCGCCAGCGCCGCACCGCGGCCGAGCGTCAGAAACACAAGACCTGCAGTGGAGATGAAAGTGCAAATTCGCGAAAGCAACATGACAACCGACGTTTGACCGATAGGCCCGAAGGGCTGATTCGGCACATTTGAACCATTTCGCACCCATCCTGTCAGGTCTGTCGCCCGCAAACAATGACCCGCAAGTCCTCGCATGATTGTGCGCACGAGACCCCTTGAATCTCTGGCCTTGGGGCGACGGGGCGCCTAAATTGCCACCATGCCTGCCTCGAGCCCCACAGTTTCGTCTTTTGCGCCTCTGCGCCGCCTTGAAGGCCGTCTGGAGGCCGGCGCGCTGTTTCTCTGTGATCATGCCAGCCCGGCCTTGCCGCAGGCCTATGGCGACTTGGGGCTCAGCCCTGAGCATTTTACCCGCCATATTGCCTATGACATTGGTGCGGCCGCGCTCACGCAAGGGCTTGCCGCGCAATTCGAGGCGCCGGCGCTGGTGACAACCTTTTCGCGCCTGCTGATCGACCCCAATCGGGGGGCCGACGACCCGACCTTGGTCATGCGCATTTCAGACCGCGCGCTGATCCCCGGCAATGCGCAGATTGATGCGCATGAGATCGAACAGCGCAAACAGCTTTACTGGCAGCCCTACCGCGATGCGATCCGCGACACGACGGCACAGATGCGCACAACGGGTGTCATTCCGGCGCTGATCTCGATCCATTCGTTCACGCCCATCTGGCGTGGCACACAACGCCCCTGGCAAGCGGCGGTGTTGTGGGATTGTGATGACCGGCTGGCGGCGCCTGTTTTGCAGGGACTTCGGGCACAAGGCATCGTGACGGGCGACAATGAGCCCTATGACGGGGCCTTGCGTGGTGACACGATGTTTGACCACGGAACGCTGCCGGGCCTGCCCCATATTCTCATCGAAGTCAGGCAAGATCTGATTGCCGATGAGGCCGGTGTGGCAGAATGGATAACACGCCTGACACCCGTCTTGCGACACGCGCTCGCATCACCCAGCGCGCATGAGATCACCTATTATCCGAGCCGCGCGGCCTCGCCCGCACAGCTCGCCAAACTGCGGGAGCACATGACATGAGCATCGATACCAAAACACAGACCGAGCTGGAGGCTGCAGCCTTTCGCCGCCTTGTCTCCCATCTGCGCAATCGCACCGATGTGCAAAACATCGACATGATGAATCTGGCGGGCTTTTGCCGCAATTGCCTGTCGAACTGGATGAAAGATGCCGCCGAGGAGCGCGGCCTTGCCATGTCCAAGGATGAGGCGCGCGCGCAGGTCTATGGCATGCCGTTTGAAGAATGGAAGGCCAAATACCAGACCGAGGCGACTCCCGAGCAGAAAGCGGCTTTTGCCAACACTCCGGCCGGAAAAGGCCAGCACTAAGGGGGAAAAGCGGGGATACACGCGCCCGAGCGCTTGACGGGGCGGGGCTGAAGACCCCATCCATCCCGCTCCTTTTCACGGGGAGGCGCTTGCCGCCTCCCGCCTCCGGACACGAGACAGATCATGAGCACCAATTCGGTCGATGCTGGCCATTTGCGCGCCTTCCTTGAGCGCGTCGAGCGCCTGGAAGAAGAAAAGCGCGCGATCACGGATGACATCAAAGAAGTCTATGCCGAGGCCAAAGGCACGGGCTATGACGTGAAAGTCATGCGCAAAATCATCTCGCTGCGCCGCATGGACCGCGACAAGCGTCGTGAAGAAGAAGAGATTCTGGAACTCTATCTCGCAGCACTCGGCGAAGTGTAAGACAATCGTCTTTGCGAGCGTTAGCGAAGCAACCCAGACAGCGTCACATACGGCTTCTGGGTTGCCACGTCGGGCTTACGCCCGCCTCGCAATGACGGGCTTTTTCAATCGCGCGCGAAATGTCCGATCAGCGCATTCACGCCACCTGCGATCACAAACACCAGGATCAGCAGGGCATAAAGCCCCGGCATGTCGAAGCGCGTGTAAACCTGCATGATCATATAGCCGAGCCCCTGATTGGAGAGCTTCGTCTCGCCCAGCAGCACGGTGATGATGGCTGTGCCCATGCCAAGCCGGATGCCGTTCAAAATCGGCACGCGCATCGCTGGCAAATAAATCTTGAACGCCATCTGCCAGACATTGGCACGGAACGAGCGCCCGACCCGGATGAGGATCGGATCAATCTGGCGCATGCCGGCGGCTGTTGAGAGCGCAATGGCGAAAAACGCCGACAAAGCACCCAAGGCGATTTTCGAGCCCGGCCCCACGCCAAACCACATGATCATCACCGGAAACAGAATGATGCGCGGTGTCGGCGAGAGATAATAAACAACCGGCTCGAAGGCGCGCATCAGGAAGCGATTGGCGCCCAGCACAATGCCAACTGCAATGCCGATACCCGCACCAATAGCGAGCGAGGCCATCGTCTCGATCATTGTCACCTGCAAATTGCGCCAGAAGACCGGATCGATAAGCAATTTGCCGAGCGACACGACAATGGCGAGCAAGGATGGCACAACTTCGCCATAGAAGAGACCGGAGCGTGACAGGCCCTCCCACACGCACAAGATAAAAACAGCCACCGCCAGCCGCAGGGCCAGAACATTGCGCGGCGTGGCGGGAATGGATGAAGAGGTCAACGACCCGGCTGCAGCCATGATTCCACGCGCTCCAGAGCCAAGAAGAAAAGAACCGACACAAGAATGACAAAGCAAATGCCGGCATAGGTGCCCGGCAGATCATACCGCTCCGCCAATTCATTGATGAGCTGGCCGACACCGCCCAGATTGATGAGATATTCGATCCCGACAATCGTGATCAGCACGAAAGTCCAACTCAAACGGATGCCTGTGAAGATAATCGGCATGGCCGAGGGCAGCAGGATTTTCCAGAACATCTGCGAGGATGTCATTTTCAGACTGCGCCCGACATTGATCAGCACCGGACGCGTCGAGGCGAGACCTTCCACCGTCTTCAGAATGATGGGCGCCAGACCATGCACGAAACCCATGACAATGATGGTTTTGGGCGAGCGCCCAAACAAAACGAGAAACAGCGGAAAAGCCAGCACAATGGGGGCTGCCGCCAGTGCGCCGATCCAGTCCTCCATCGCCCGCCGCCACAGCGCCGAGCGATAGAGCAGAACACCGATCGGCACGCCCACCAGCACGGAAGCGCCGCCGGCAACGAGCATCTCGAAGGCCGTATCCCGACACCGCGCCAAAATATTTTCTTCGACAATGACGCGCTCGAAGGCGAGCAAAATATCACTGGGGGGCGGGATGATGTAGCGATTGACCACACCGCCGCGGATTAGCGCCTCGAAGACGAGCACGCAGACAACCAGCGTTGCCATGCCAAAGAGCTCCGGCGTGCGCCGACGCAGAAAAGTCTCAGCCATGGGCTGCACGCCTGCTGGCCGCGCTCTCGGAATCGGCCATGCCGCGCGACGCTTCTTCGCGCAGATCGTTCCAGATTTCGGCCACGTAATGCCCGAACGCATCCGAACCCACAACGTCAGATGTGCGGGGACGCGGCAGATTGATATCGACAATGCGCTTCACCTGACCCGGACGATAGGTCATCACCACAATACGATCTGACAGCTGCACGGCTTCGGTCAGATTATGCGTGATCAGAAGTGTTGTCTGGTTGAGCTCCTGCTGGATCTGCGTGATCTTGTCACCCAAAAGCAGACGGGTCTGCTCGTCCAAAGCCGCGAAAGGCTCATCCATCAGCAAAATCTTGGGCTGCGAGACAAGCGTGCGCGCAATCGACACGCGCTGTTTCATGCCACCCGACAATTGCGAGGGAAAAGCATTTTCAAACGAGGCCAGACCGACCATGTCGATGAAATGATGCGCACGATCCATACGCTCGGATTTCGGCACACCCTGCAACTCAAGCGGAAAGGCGACATTGTCGATGACGGTGCGCCAAGGAAAGGTCGATTCTTCCTGAAACACCATGCCGACCGCCGGATGGGGCGCGCTGATGCGCTCCTCGCCAATTTTGACTGCGCCCTCGTAATCGCTGAGCAGGCCGCCGATGATGTTGAACAAGGTGGATTTGCCACAGCCCGACGGACCGATGACAGACACAAACTCGCCCTGCTTCACACTGAAGGACATGTGATCGACGGCCGTGACAATTTCAGTGCCACGCCCGAAGCGTTTGACGACATCATCGACAACAAGTGCCGGCTCTTGCGCGAGCGGTGTCTTTTCAGAGATCGACATGTTTTCCATCCCGAATGAGAATGCGCGGCGCCCGTTTGCAGGGCTCTACCGCTCATCCCCATGTCGTTTTTGAATATCTTCGTTGTAAGAGGAGTAGCCGCAGGGCGACTGACCCGTCAACTCAGCGGGTGGACGGATCCAGAGCTGCCGTTTGCAGGGGGCGCAAGGCCGAGCCGGTGAAGCGACCAACCGGCAAATCCGAGGCGACAGCCCCAAAACTGGTGGTGACGACCTGCATCGTGCCCGAGAGCGCCAACGAACGCCCCTCAGCCTTGACCGAGGCCTTCAGGCCCGGGCGAATGCCGATGTCCTGCGCCGTGACTGTGCTCTGGAGCGCAGCCGTCTGCGTCAGCAGCGCATAATTGGTGCGGTCCAGACGGGCCGCATAGAGCGCCGTCTTTTTGGGCGGCAAGATGCGCGCAGGCATGGCGGGGGCCGCGGCCAAAGAGCCGCGCAATGCGCCACGCGTATCATCAAGCGCGGAGGCCGGCTGCGGCGCATAGGCCATGACGGCGGCTGGCGCCGTCTCGACACCCTGACGGATGACATCAGGCAAAGGCACGGGCATCGGCACTTTGGCTGCAGCCAGCGTTGTCGGCGCGCCGCCCAGCGCTGCCGGGCGCACCGGCGGCAAAGGCACATTTGCGAGAGCAACTTGTGGGAGAACCGGCGCAGCAGGTGCCACAACCGGCAAAGGCGCACCACCCAATGAGACCGGACGGCGCGGCGGCAGCACATCGATGCTGGCCACTTGCACCGGCGTGCCGATGGTCGTCTCGCCCTTGGGCAGATTGCGTTCTGCACGCGCCACAATGCCCATGCTCCGGCGTTGCGATGGCGTATCGATCGTGCCCGCATCATCCTTGTCTTGCGTGGTCATACGCGCCACGCGCGTGCGGCCACGCGGCAATACAACGGCCCCTGTATCCTCGTCATCATCGCCAATGCCGAAGAGACGTTCAAAGAAACCGCGTGATTTGCGCACAGTATCGGCGCTGGCCAGCATCACCGGAGCATCGCCACGCGCTTCGATTTCGGCGCGGGCTTCATCATAACGCGCCAGCGGTTGGCCATTGGTTGGCAAATGCACCGTCTTGCCATCGGGGAAGAGGCGCGCGAGTTCGGGATAGGACATGCGCGGCCAGGCGCGCACTGAGCCCACATCCAGATGCACGAAAGGCGTGCCGGATGTCGGATAATAGCCAACACCGCCGCGCTGCAAGCGCATGGCAATTTCGCGCACTTTCGACATCGAGACGTCGGTGTAATGCATATCCATGGCGCGACCCAGAATATGCTGCGAATGTTCCGCCACAGCGCGCGAGCGGCGGCGCAACATGGCATTGGTTTCCGGTGAGCGATAAGCGGAGAGAATGTGAATGGCCTCGCGCGAACCCGATTCGCGATAGCTTTCCCAGATCACATCAAACAATTTCGGATTCATCTTGGTCGGCGCATCGGTGCGCCAGTCACGCAAGAACCAGTTCAGCTTGTCGAGTGTGGCGCGATCATATTGACCATCGACGCGGAACGTCGCGGCAATGCTCTCGCCCGTGTGCACATGATAGAGATAGATCGTGCGCGTATCGCCATTGGCAATGGCATTTTGCGTGCGCACAGGAAGAGCCGCGGCAAAAGCCAGACTCAAAACGCCGACCGTGAACAACTTGCGGACGCGTCGGGGAGAAGCTTTGAACGTCACCAGGCAAACTCTTCGTCACACGAGGCCACGCAAGGCGGCGAACTTGGTGAGCGGATTATTGCCAGAAAGGGTTAACCACAGGTCAACACGCGGCCGCTCCGGACAGATAATTGGAGCGAAAATCATGGCCTGGCTGTGTCAGGCGCCCAAGCCGAGCGCCGTCTTCACCTTCTGTGAATAGCCATAAATATCTTCGCGCAGCTGAAGCTTCCCCTGCTCGTCGACGAAAGCCGAGAAATAGCCGATGTGGATGGGCAGCGGGCGGGGCATTTTCACCATGCGCTCGCCACCACCTTTGAGGCCTTTGACGCGCTCTTCGGTCCAGCCTTCGCCCAGCACGATTTCGGCCAGCGCAAAGGGTTGGTCGACGCGCACGCAGCCATGGCTGAAAGCACGCTTGTCATTGGCAAAGAGATTGCGGGTCGGCGTGTCGTGCAGATAGACCGAGTGATCATTCGGGAACATGAATTTGATCCAGCCCAGCGCATTGCGCTCACCCGGTGGCTGGCGCACAGCCATGCCGCCATTCTTTTGCGGAACCACTTCATATCCAAGCTTTTTCAGATAATCGGGGTCTTCCTTCAATTTCGGCAGCATTTCCTTTTTGATGATCGATGGCGGCACATTCCAGTAAGGATTGACGATCAGGAATTGCATGGCATTGGAGAAAACCGGTGTCGGCGTCTGCGGCTTGCCAACAATCACGCGCGCCTGATGGATGATCGCTTCACCACGATAGACACGCACCGTGTAATCAGGGATGTTCACTTCGATGCGCTCATGACCCATGTCGCGCGGCATCCAGCGCCAGCGCTCCATATTGGCGATGATCTCGTCTTCGAGACGCTCGGGTGCGCCTTCCGACAAAGCATCCACTGTCCGCGCCGTCAGCGTGCCTGAGGCCGGCAGTCCGTTCTGCTTCTGGAAATCAGCCACTGCAGCAGCGACTTTGGTGTCATAGGTCAGATCATCACTGTCTTGTGCGGGCACAAGACCGAAGCGCGCACGCACCAGCGGCACACGCTGGTCACGCATGCCGGGCTTCAACACCGGACCTGTGGGAATGCGCTTTTGCGTCTGTGCCATGGCAGGTGCGGCATGACGCAATTCGGCAAGCTTGTCGCGCAGATGCGTATAGCCTGAATGCTGCGGATTATAAGAAGCCAGTTTGGCGCCTGCATCCGCAGCTGTGCCGACATCCGCCAAAGCGCGCGCCACATCGACGATCTCGGGCTTGGAGGTAATCTCTTTGGAAATGCTCAACGGATCAATGCGCGCACCAGAGGCCTGACGCGCATAAGAGGCAATTGATTCCGACAGACCGATATCGGCTGCAGCAAGTGCCACATCATCCTTGCCGGCCAGAGCCGGAATCGGCGTGCCGCGCAGATCAAGCGCGTCATCACCTGCACGCTCCAGACGTGTAATGGCTGATTGCGCTACGCCATTCCATTTGGCATCAGCAATCCAGAGCGGGGCATATTGGCGCGCTTCATAAAAAGCCGCGATGGCTTCCCGGAAGCGGCGCTGCTGGATTGTGCCACGCTCGGCAAGACGCGCTTCAAGGGCAGCCTTGATCGCCGCTTGCTGAGAATTAATGGCGGACGCCGCGGCCGTGACCGGCTTCGGCGCTTCTACTACGGGTGCCGGAGTGGCAACTGGTGCTTCAACCGGCTTGAATTTTGGCGAAACATCTTCGCTGCGCGATGGCTCAGCCTGTGTGCTGACAACCTTGAACGAAGGCGAAGCTTCTTGTGCACATACGCCACCGGCTGACAAAGCCAGTGCCAAGCTGAGTGCTTTTGCTGAAACCTGCACGCGCACGTTCATCCCAATCCCCGAAACTCATCTCGCCCAGTCAACTAATGTGTCACGCAATGTGACCCTCAGGCTGCCACATCCGCACCTGTTTCAGCCACATCCTCGCCCTCATGCAAGCCAAGATCTTTCAGCTTGCGATAAAGCGTGGAGCGACCGATGCCCAGACGACGTGCCATTTCCGACCTCTGCCCACGATAATGATTGAGCGCGAAGCGGATCATTTCTGCTTCCATCTCGTCAAGACGGCGTGCATGACCTGCATCATCGAGCAAGCGTAAGCTGTGCGGATCACGCACATCGAAACGGGCTTCACTGAAGGGCACGCGCAAAGGCGGCGCCATGGCCGGAACCGGTGGCACACGCACATCATAGCCCGAGACACGTGCGGCAATTTGCGGGAATTCCGCCACGCCCAGCTCTTCGGCCTCGCTCAGAACAATGGCGCGGAAAATCGTATTCTCGAGCTGGCGGACATTGCCCGGCCAATCATACGTATCCAAAAGCCGCATGGCCTCAGCCGAAATGCCGCGCACGGCCTTGCCCTCTTCAGCGGCAAAGCGTTGTGCGAAGCGTTGCGCCAATTCACCAATATCCGAAGGCCGCGCCCGCAAGGGCGGGATGGTCACAGGGAAGACGTTGAGACGGTAATAGAGGTCTTCGCGAAACAGCCCCGCCTTCACCTGTTCGATCAGGTTTTGCGAGGTGGCCGAAATCAGCCGCACATCGACTTTTTGCGGGCGACGGCCGGGGGCTGATTCGATCTCGCCATCCTGAATGACGCGCAAGAGACGCGCTTGCAGCTCGAGCGGTAGACGCCCGACTTCATCCAGAAACAGAGTGCCGCCATGGGCTTCGACAAATTTGCCGCCGCCATCGAGACCAAACAACAATGCATCGGCCTCGCCTTCCGGCAGAGCCGCACAATTGATCGACAAAAAGGCTTTGCCGCGCCTGTCCGAAGCACCTTGAATGGCGCGGGCGAACAAATGTTTGCCGACACCGCTTTCGCCTTCGATCAAGACCGGCAGATGGGCACGCGCCGCCCGCTCGCCCAACCGGATGGCGCGCGTCTTGTCTTCGCTACGGGTGAAAATATGGCGGAAGCCGATCGCGCCTGATTCGGGGCGCGTGGCACGGCGCACTTCATCTTGCAGCGCGCCAAAGCGCAGCACATTCTTGATCGACACCTGCAGGCGTTCGCCACCGACCGGTTTGACGACAAAATCCCCCGCACCCGCGCGCATGGCAGTCGTGACAAGGCTCACCGATTGCGGCTGCATCTGGATGATGGTGGGCGTACGCACACCCGCCTCGCGCATGCGCGCCAGCAGGCTCATGCCATCCATATCCGGCAGGACGACATCGAAAATCAGCAGGGAGACCGGCTCTTCGCCAGCCGCGCTCAAGCGCGCCAGTGCAGCCGCACCCGTGTCCACCGCCTCGGAGCGATAGCCAAAGCGGCGCAGCATGGCCTCCAGCAGACGGCACTGCACGGGATCAGAATCGGCAATCAGAATCGTTGACGGCATTGGGCCTCTCTGGGCAGGGCCAGAGCCCCGCGTTGGCCCTATGGTGAATTAACAGGGTAAACACGGACTTAACGGCTGTGCCGGAGCGGGACGGTATTTTTCACCCTCCGGCCGCATGCCGGTTGATCGGGGGCGCCTGATCGCCAATATGAGGCACGCTGACCCCTCAAGGCCCGGACACATCATGACCTCGCTTGCTGCAGACACCGCCCTCGGCCCCCTGCCCGAATGGAATCTGGCCGATCTCTATCCGGCCATGGACAGCCCCGCCTACGCGGGCGACCTCGAGCGGGCCGCCAAAGATTGCGCCGCTTTTGCACACAAATGGCGTGGCCAGCTGGCCGATATCGCCGCCGGGCCGGACGCCAGCGCCAAACTGTTTGCCGCGATCAAAGATTATGAGGCCATCGAAGATCTGCTCGGTCGCATCATGTCCTATGCCGGACTTGTCTATTCGGGCGACACGACCAATCCCGCCCATGCCAAATTTTATGGCGATGCGCAGGAAAAGATCACCAACGCCTCCTCCGAGC
Organism: Beijerinckiaceae bacterium; assembly: GCA_947456315.1. GTDB lineage: Bacteria > Pseudomonadota > Alphaproteobacteria > Rhizobiales > Beijerinckiaceae > Terripilifer. The sequence goes on from CANGRU010000015.1 coordinate 11,863, forward strand.
TTTTGTTCTTCACGCTGGAACTGAACCGCATCGAAGACAGCCTGCTGGAAAAAGCTATCAGCACAGCACCGCTGTCGTATTACCGCCCGTGGCTCGAAGATGTGCGGCGTGAGAAACCCTACCAGCTCGAAGATCGCATCGAGCAATTGTTCCATGAGAAAAGCGTCACGGCACGCGGTTCCTGGAACCGGCTTTTTGACGAGACCATTGCGGGTCTGCGTTTCAAAGTTGACGGACAGGAGCTCAGCCTCGAGCCGACTCTCAATCTGATGCAAGACAAAAAGCCCGAGATGCGCAAAGCGGCCTCCGAGGCTTTGGCAGCCACGCTGAAAGACAATCTGCGCATCTTCACGCTGATCACCAACACGCTCACAAAAGACAAGGAAATCGGCGATCGCTGGCGCGGCTTCAAAGACATTGCCGATTCACGCCATCTCTCCAACCGCGTCGAGCGCGAAGTGGTCGATGCGCTGGTGAGCGCTGTGCAACAGGCACATCCGCGCCTGTCGCATCGCTATTACAAGCTCAAGGCCAAATGGTTCGGCATGGATCAGCTGAACCATTGGGACCGCAATGCACCACTGCCCAATGTGCCCAGCAAAACCTATGGCTGGACTGAAGCACGCGACACCGTGCTCTCGGCCTATGGTGCTTTCGCACCCGAAATGGCCAAGATTGCGCGCCGCTTTTTCGATGAGCGCTGGATCGATGCGCCTGTGCGCCCGGGTAAAGCTCCGGGTGCTTTTGCCCATCCCACAGTGCCGTCTGCGCATCCCTATGTGCTGGTCAATTATCAAGGCAAAACGCGCGATGTGATGACGCTCGCTCATGAGCTTGGCCATGGCGTGCATCAGGTTTTGGCCGCCCCCAATGGCGCACTGATGGCGCAAACACCGCTGACGCTGGCCGAGACGGCCTCTGTCTTTGGTGAAATGCTGACCTTCCGCACGCTGCTCAAAAACACGCAGGACAAAGACGAGCGCCGCGCCATGCTGGCGGCCAAGGTTGAGGACATGCTCAACACCGTTGTGCGCCAGATCGCCTTTTATTCCTTCGAACGCAA
>CANGRU010000016.1 GCA_947456315.1 Beijerinckiaceae bacterium
TCACGGCGCGGCGCACATCAATCGCGCCATCCAAAGGCTGCGTCTGCTCGATCATGACAATCGCATCAGCGCCACGCGGCACAGGGCCGCCTGTGGCAATGGGTGTCGCTGTCATCGGCGACACGACAAGCTTCGGTGCAATGCCACAGGCAATCACTTCGCCATTGAGCGCGAGGCGCACGGGATTGGCTTCTGACGCCTGCGCCAGATCGGCCGCGCGCACAGCAAAGCCATCGACATTGGACCGATCAAAGGGCGGCACATCGATGGGCGCCCGCACATCTTGCGCGAGTGCGCGGCCCAGAGCATCAGCCAGCGCCACACACTGCGTGCTCAGCGCACGCGGAAACAGCGCCGCTTCGAAACGCGCCAGCGCATCCTCGCGCGAGAGGATGGTCAGGAACTGGTCCTGCGCGAGGCTGGCATCCGGCTTGTTGGTCATGTGCGAACCGCAAAGGCTGTTATCATCTCACCCGCGCCATGGCCTTCACTCATGGCACCGATCAGGCTGACATGTGTGGCACGCGCCAGAGATTGCAAGGGCAGATCACCCAGAGCGAGCAGATGGAAGTGACCGCCCCGCTCTTCGAATAAAGCCAGCTCTGCCACACCCACGCGGCTGGCGATTTTCTGCGCGAGGGGCAAGCGTGTCTCGGCCCGCACCACACCCGAGAGGCGTGCCAGTGCAGGCCAGATGAAAGCGTGAAGCGCAGCAAAGACCTGATCGAACCGCGCCGGAATGCTCATCAACGGCACGCCTTGTTCTTGCTCCAGAACAATCTCACGCCCCGGCTCCAGCGCCAGCTGTTGTGTGCTGTGTGTTGCACCAAGTGCAAGGATGAGATCCGGCACACCAACCAGATACACACCCGCCTGCGAGAGTTGATCTGCGAGCCAGTGTTTCAAAAGCTTATCGTCGCCACGCAAAGCGATGACAGGGGCACGCACGGACACGGCATCCACACCAGCGGCGGCAAGACAAAGACAATGCGCGGGCGAGATCATCTCCCCCGCCCTCACCAGCACGACATCTGACGCGACATCTTCGCCCGCACGGCGGATATTCTCACCGGGGAAAGATTCCACCAAAGCCTGCGGCAGTGGCCCGCCGAGATCAAACCCGCTGGCATCCACCACGCAATCGCAATCCGCCGACAATGTCTCACCAGCGCGCACAAAGCGCGGCGGAGCCGACAGCACGACAGGTGCATAAGAGGACGCGCCCGCAATCTCCTGCGCCTGCATTTCATAGCCATCGCGCAGCGCCATCGCCTGCGCGGGCACAGGCTGGGCCGTGCGCACATCTTGCGCCGCCACACACCCCACAGCTTGTGCGAGCGCGCGCGACTGCGCGCTGACAGGTGTCAGTGCGGCCAGCAAGCGCTCCAGCGCATGATCATAGGAAAGAAGGGCACTCATGGCCCAAGGGTGTAGCGCGGGCGGCGGATCTTGCAAACCCGCCGCCCGAAAGATCACTTGGCAGCGTTGGGGAAGAAGAGCTGCTGGCCTTCGATTCTGTAATCGGCAATCACCTTCTGGCCCTCGGCCGAGATCACATAATCAACAAAGGCCTGACCCAGATCAGCTTTCACATGCGGGTGCTTGGCGGGGTTGACCAGCATCACGCCATATTGATTGAAGAGCTTGGTATCGCCTTCGACCGCAATGGCGAGACCGTCTTTGCCCTTGAAGGAAATCCAGGTGGCGCGGTCCGACAAAAGATAGGCGCCCATGGCCTTGGACGTATTGAGTGCGGCGCCCATGCCCTGCCCGATTTCCTTGTACCAGTCAGCCTTGGCGCCTGCGGGGTCGAGGCCGGCCGCTTTCCACAAATCCAGCTCGGCCAGATGCGTGCCCGATTTGTCGCCGCGCGACACAAAAGGCGAAGCCTTGGCCTGAATCGTTTTCAGTGAAGCCACAATATCTTTCGAGCCTTTGATGCCTGCCGGATCGGCAGCCGGCCCGACCAGCACGAAATCATTGTACATGACGTCGAACCGCTTCACGCCAAAACCCTCGGCGAGAAACTTCTCTTCCGCCGCTTTGGCATGAACAAAGACAACATCGGCATCGCCACGGCGTGCCGTATCAAGTGCCTGTCCTGTGCCCTGGGCAATGACTTTTACATCAATGCCGGTTTTGGCTTTGAAGGCCGGCAGCAAATGATTGAACAGGCCTGAATCCTGCGTCGATGTGGTCGAGGCAATGGTGATGGTCTTGTCTTGCGCCTGTGCACCCAATGTCAGGCAGGCAATCGTCAAAGCCGAAATGAGAAAACGCATATCAATCCTCCGTTATCAAATCACCGCGCACAAAGGCCGAACCCTGCGCGGTGCGTGGTTGCTCAAAAAATGCCTGCGTAGATGCAGATTCCAGAATCCGTCCACGATGCAGGAACACAACATCCCCCGCCAAACGCCGCACTTGACCAAGATCATGCGAAGCCATGAGGATTTTGATGCCCTCACCCGCCGCTTTGCCGATCAACTGCTCAAGCGCAAGTGTGGCTGAAGGATCAAGGCTCGCTGTTGGTTCATCGAGAATGAGCAATTCGGGCGAGCGTGCCAGAGCGCGGGCAAAGGCGAGCTTTTGCCGCTCGCCCCCCGACAATCGCCGCGCCGGACGATCTGCCAGATCACCCAAGCCCACAAGCGCCAGCAGGTCTGCACAACGCTTGTCCTGCAGGGACTTTTCCAAACCTGCCTGATCAAGTGCGAAGATCAGATTGGCTGCCACCGAGCGGCGCAACATCACGGGCTGCTGGAATACAATTGCACGGCGGCGCGGCGCGGGGTCACGCGTGCCATTCCAGTCGATCGCGCCAGACGTTGGTGCGATCAATCCCATAATGAGCCGCAACAAGGTCGATTTGCCGGACCCGTTCGGCCCGATGATGAATGTCGGCGCACCAGAGCGCACCGTCAGATCAAGATCGCGCAAGATCGGCGTGGCGCCGACGGCATAAGAGACATGCGAAAGTGTGACGGGCAGATCGCTCATCCGATCCGCCTTTCCGCATAAAGCCGCAAGGCCCAAGCACTGGCGTTAATGGCAAAGACAATAGCAATGAGAATAAGACCCAAGCCCATAGCCAGTGGCAGATCACCTTTCGATGTCTCCAGCGCAATGGCGGTTGTCATCACGCGTGTAAAGCCGTTGATATTGCCCCCGACAATCATTACCGCACCGACTTCTGCTGCCGCGCGGCCAAAGCCCGCGAGCAAAACGGTGACCAGCGCAATGCGTGCGTCATAGAGCAGCGTCAGCAAACGCTGGAGCGGACCGACACCCATGGCTGTCAGCTCATCGCGATATTCGCTCCACATATCTTCAACAGCTTGGCGTGTGAGCGCTGCTATGATCGGCGTGATCAGCACCGCCTGCGCCATCACCATAGCGGTCGGCGTGAACAGCAAGCCCCATGAGCCCAGCGGCCCCGAGCGCGAGAGCAAGAGAAACACGGCCAAGCCGACCACCACTGGTGGCAGACCCATCATGGCATTGAGCAGAACAATCGCGCCCGCACGGCCGCGAAAACGGGTGAGCGCAATCAGCCCGCCGAGCGGCAAGCCGATGAGCGCGGCCACAGCCACGGCGCTCAGGCTGACGACCAGCGACAAGCGGACAATTGCATAAAGCGCCGGATCGCCCGACAGGACGAGATCAAGAGCGCCAGACCCTTCCATCATGATGTTCTCCGGCGGTCAGATAGGGTTCCAGTTACAGAAAAAGTCAAACAGTTGAATTTATGCACTCAAGCGCATAAATATGCAGGCATGGATCTGCTCACAACCGCCGAAGCCGCTGATTACCTGCGCCTCAAGGAACGCAAGCTCTATGAGCTCGTGGCCGAGGGGGCGATTCCCTGCTCCAAAGTGACAGGCAAATGGCTCTTTCCCCGCCATGAGCTCGACCGGTGGGTGCTATCGGGGCTTGCTGTCCCGATCGGCATGACGGCGCGGCCTGCCCCGCCGATTGTCGGCGGCTCGCAGGACAATCTGCTCGAATGGGCTTTGCGGGAATCAGCCTCGGGGCTGGCCAGTCTGCCCGAGGGCAGCGAAATGGGCGTCGAGCGTCTGTTGCGTGGCGAAGTGCTGGCAGCGGCCATTCATTACCATGCTGCCGATGTCACCGATGCCAATCCCGGCGTGGTAGGGCGCCTTGCGGGCCTGCATGACGGCGTGCTGGTGGCCTTTGCCAAACGCGAGCAAGGCCTGCTGGTAGCGCCGGGCAATCCGAAAAACATCGCGTCTCTTGAAGATGTTCTGACCAAAGGCGCCAGCATGGCCATGCGCCAAAAAGGCGCTGGCGCGCAAATGTTGCTTGATGTGCTGCTGCAACGGCTGGGCGCCAGCACAGCAGCGCTCAATCCCCTCATGCCCGCCTGCCTGACCGGACCTGATCTCGCCAATGCGGTTGCCAATGGCAAAGCCGATTGCGGCATCGCGACACGCGCCGCTGCCAAAGCGGCGCGGCTCGATTTTGTGCCGCTGCAATTTGAACATTTCGATCTGGTGATGCGGCAAGCTGATTTCTTCCGTCCTGCCATACAAGCCCTGCTGACCTTGTTGCGCGGTGAGCGATTGGCGCAACGCGCAGCAGAGCTCACCGGCTATGATGTGTCAGAGGCTGGCGCAATCCGTTACGCGCCCTGAGACTCGAAATCTTCCAAGCGACCCATTTTGCCAGCGCGGAAATCAATAATCGCTTGGCGGATTTCCTCCTGCGTATTCATGACAAAGGGGCCATGCGCCGCAATCGGTTCACCCAGCGGCTTGCCGGACAAGACGAGACATTTCACATCGCTCTTGGCGCTCAGCGCAATGGCTTCGCCCACTTTGGCGAACATCAACAGGCCCGGCTGCGGCAAATCCTGACCGACCACATGCAACGTGCCGGTAAAATGCGCGACCATGACATTGTCGCCTGCCGCAATCGGCAGAACGACATCAGCACCCGCCTTCAGCTCGATGTCCCAGACATGCAAATCTGAAAAAGTCCGCGCTGGTCCTTTGGCCTCTGCATAAGCGCCCGCCACAACACGCAAGCGACTGCCACCACCCAGATCCACCACCGGAATCTGTGCATTCAGAATGGTCTGGTAAGCCGGCGGCGTTGACTTGTCCTTGGCCGGCAGATTGACCCAGAGCTGCGCCATCGACACAAGACCCCCGCGCTTGGTCTGCTCGCGCGAGTGAAACTCTTCATGCAGCAAGCCCGAACCCGCTGTCATCCATTGCACATCACCCGGACCGATCGTGCCCGCATTGCCCGCGCTGTCGCGATGTTCCACCTCGCCGTGATAGACAATCGTCACCGTCTCGAAGCCGCGATGCGGATGCGCGCCGACACCCGGCGGTTTTGTGCGCGGCGCAAACTCATGCGGAGCCGCATAATCGAGCATCAAAAACGGGCTGACCTCTTCACTGAAAGCAAGATCAGCAAACAGCGGCACAACGAAAAAGCCATCGCCCACCCAATGGGGCGCGGGTGCGGGCAAAAAGGCAACGGGCTGGCGTGCAGACATCATAAAACCCCGACAGTGACTGTTTCTTCTTTAGCCTATGCGCAGGCGCCCGTCATCCGCTCACAGATCAAGGACCGCGCCGACTTTCCAGCATGGCACTCTGTCTCTATGCTGGTTCCACAAACAGGATGATGATGTTGGACACCAAAATCTCACTCACCGAAGCGCTGCGCGTCTGGCTGCGGATTGCCGCTCTGTCCTTTGGCGGTCCCGCCGGACAGATTGCGGTCATGCATCGCATCTTGGTTGAAGAGAAGCGCTGGATTTCCGATGCGCGCTTTCTGCATGCCTTGAATTATTGCATGCTGCTGCCAGGCCCCGAGGCGCAGCAATTGGCGACCTATATCGGCTGGCTGCTGCATGGCGTGCGCGGCGGTCTCATGGCGGGCCTACTGTTCATTTTGCCCGGCATCATCTCGATTATGGCGTTGAGCTATATCTATGCCCTGTTCGGCTCGGTGGGGCTTGTGGCTGCGATTTTCTTTGGCTTGAAGGCCGCCGTGCTGGCCATTGTGGTTGAAGCTGTCGTGCGGGTTGGCAAACGCGCGCTCAAAAACAATGTCATGCGCGGGCTCGCTGCCATCGCGTTTCTCGCCCTCTTTGTGTTTCAAGTGCCTTTCCCGCTCATCATCATCTGTGCGGGTTTGATCGGTTTTGTCGGAGCGCGGATGCAACATCCGGCATTCACTGCCGCGCCCGCAGACCTCGACACCACATTGGTGCAAACACAAGAGATGCGGCGCGGTGCGCAGATTGCGGCACTTTGTGCAGCATTGCTCTGGCTCGCGCCGGTGGCCGCACTCATCCTGATCCTGGGCGAAGGCCACATCTTTTCGCAGATCGCCGTGTTCTTTTCCAAAATGGCCGTCGTGACATTTGGCGGCGCTTATGCCGTGCTGGCCTATGTTGCGCAGCAGGCCGTAGAAAACTTTCACTGGTTGAAGCCCGGCGAAATGCTCGACGGACTGGGCATGGCGGAGACAACACCCGGCCCGCTCGTCATGGTGCTGCAATTTGTCGGCTTCATGGGTGCGTTCCGCGAAGCAGGCACGCTCTCGCCATTGCTGGCAGGCACGTTTGGCGGATTGATTGCCACATGGGTCACATTCGCACCGTGCTTCTTGTGGATTTTTCTCGGCGCACCTTTCATTGAACGACTGCGCGGCAATCGCGCGCTGGCCGGTGCGCTCTCGGCCATTACAGCGGCTGTGGTCGGCGTCATTCTCAATCTGGCTGTATGGTTTGCCATTCACACATTGTTTGCGCAGACACAGGATTGGCACGGCATGGATCTGCCTGTTCCGGCATCGGTCCATCCGGCGGCTCTGGCGCTCAGTTGTGGTGCGGCTTTAGCAATTTTCCGGCTCAAGGCCGGCATGTTGCAGGTGCTGGCTGCAACGTCGGCCGCGGGCATTGCGGCCTGGTGGGCGGGCGCGATCTGAGAGCGCGCCCGCGCTTTTGCTTTAGTGCTTCTGATGGGCCTGCAGCTGGTACTTGCCATATTCCATCGCAGCCGAATCCCACGACAGCGAGTGATGCGCGGAGGCGGCAAAACAATCGCGGAACTGGCGCTGCATGGGGCTGTCCAGAAACAGCGCACGCCCGCCTGCCGCATTGAAGATTTTCTGCGCGGCCTGCATGGCGAGCTGCGCGGCATAGCAGCAATTGCGCTTGCCCTGCACCTGCATCTCTTTCGAGACTTTGTCGCCGCGCTCGAGCACTTCCATCGTCTCGCGCAATGCGCCCATATACATGCGGTCAGCCGCTTCCAGCTCGGCAGAGGCCAGACCAATCAGCATTTGCGTGCCCGGCTCATCAGCCACCGCCTTGCCGCGTGACTTACGCGGTGCGGTATATTCATAATAGGTCTTGAGCAAAGCCTGCGCAGAGCCCAGCGCCGCCGCCGTATAGCTGGCCGCCGACACACCACCGCGCGGCATGCGAAACACAGCCGAATGATGCATTTCAGCGCCCGGCGTGGTGCCGGCATCATAATCCTTCTTCATGATGATGCGGTGGTCCGGAATGAACGCGCCATCGACCTTGAAGCTCTTCGAGCCCGTGCCCGCCAGTCCCACGACTTTCCAATCGTCGATCACCGTGACATCGGTCTTGGGGATCAAAACCATGCAGCCCGTCTTGGAGCCATCGGCCTCAGCAATCGAACCACCGCAGATCAGCCAATGCGCGTGATCAATGCCGCTCGAGAAACCGTGCAGTCCTTCCCAAGTGATGCCGCCTGCAGCGCGCGTGCCTTTGCCGACCGCTGCCACAGCCACGCCGACGCGCTGCGTATCATCCTTGCCCCAGACGTCATCTTGCGCCTGCTTGGAGAAGGTCGCGAGTTTGAGCGGATTGTCGGCCAGCACCATATAGGTCCAGGCCTGCGAGGCGCAGCCACGTGCCAAAGTCTGGATGATCGTGCACAGCACGTCATAACCCATTTCATAGCCGCCATAGAGCACAGGCTGGCACACGCGCAGCAGACCCGAAGATACATAATCGGCGATGGTCTCATCCGGGCAACGACGCAGTGACTCGGCCTGTGACGCACGCGATGCCAGAACCGGCACCAGTGCTTCAGCGCGCGCAATCATCTCTGCGGGGGTGACGCTCAGCGCCTTGTTCTTGTCGAGCATGTTATGTCCCCTTACTGACTCTGCTGGAGCTTCTTCAAGCGCTCAACCACAGCTGGCGGCGAACGATAAGACGTGACGATAATATCCTGAATCTGTTCACCCGTGCGCGGTGTATCCGCACCCAGATTGGCCTTGGCCTGTTCGCTCAGGAATTCCGGATCGTTGATGGCATCCCAAAAAGCTTTGCGCATGGCAATGACGCGATCAGCCGGCACGCCCGGTGGCAACAAATAGGGACGCCCCGTGGCAATCGGACCAACGGCAGCGCGCCACAGCTGGCGATCTTCCTCATTCTTGACGAGATCGAGAACGAACGGCACGTCAGGCAATTGCGCCAGCTTTTCGGCGCCATATTGAACGATCAGCTTGACTTTCTTTTCCGGCAACCAGGTCGGGCGTGTCGAGACAAGTGAATTGTAAAAGACGCTCGGATAACCATCGAGCTCGCCGCGCTCCATGGCGAGCAGCGCATCATTCTGGCCCGGATAACCAACGATGAGCTTCAACTTGGTGCCCAAAGTTTCGTTCAGCAGGCGACCATAGAAGCTCGGGGTCGAATTGGCACCAGACGAGCCCATGGTCAGCTCTTTCTTTTGCGCTTCCGCAAGCGTGCTGACGGGCGATGTATGCCAGACTGTCAGAATGCTGGTCTCGACAGAGGGCGAACCCAGCCAGTTGAATTTGGTGGGGTCATATTGCGCTTCCTTGGTTCCAAACAGCGGCTCGAACGGCGTGTTGTTCTGCACCGCGCCGATCACCGTGCCATCCTTGGGCGCCAAAGTGTAGAGATGATTGGTGGCCACAATGCCACCTGCGCCCGGCATATTGCGCACCACAATATTGGGCTGTCCGGGAATATGACGGGTGAGGAAGCGTGTCAGCAAGCGCGCGAGAGTGTCATAGCCACCACCTGTCGAGGAGGAGACAATGAGACTGACCGTCTTGCCCTTGTAGAAATCCTCGATGGCATCAGCTCGGGCCACCGAAAGAGTGGTCGTAACAGCGAGCAGGATCGCGGATGTCGAGATCAGGGCCCGGTGGAAGGCACGCTTCATTTTCTTATCTCCCCTGAGGTCACTGCCGGACCTTTGCCAAGAAGGTAACAACAGGGAGCCCGCTTGCCAAGCACCTTGCCAACCCGCCATGTGCATCCTAACCTCCCGGCAAAACAACAAACTGGGGCGAGACACCATGAAAGCCGAAGCCGTTCTCCACTTCGCCATTCCCGTCAAAGATCTTGACCGCTCGGAAGCCTTCTACACGGGCATTCTGGGGTTGACCAAAGTGCGCCGGAACAACCACATGGTCTTCATGCGCTGCGAGGACGTCTATTTCGTGCTCACCTATTCGGAAAATCCGATTGATGTGAACCCCGGGGACAAGCACGACATTCACACAGCCTTCATCTATCGCGGCGAACGCTACGACCAGATGAAAAAATTTCTCGCTGAAAAGAACATTCGCATCTTCAAGGAAGAAGATCGCGAGCACGGCACGTTCCGCGGCCGCAGCGCCTACTTCCACGATCCCGATCGCAATGTCATCGAGATCATGGATTTGCAGGGCGCGCCCGTTCCGGAATAATCATTCCGGCTCAAGCAGACATTGCAATTCGATCGGCGCTTCATCGCGCGGGCCGGGCCGGCGGATCAGATCCACCGGCTTGAAGCCTTTCATCGAACAGGTGAACTGGATTGAATTGGGGTCGACTGTCCGCCCGAATGCACCAAAGCGGAATTTTCCTTCCGCATCGGTGCGCGCCAGAATGGCCTGACCTTTGCCGAATTCCGCCCGCACCAGAACATCCGCCATGGGTTTGCGCGCCTTGATGTCGAGCACTTCGCCAAAGAAGGGCGGGCCATCGGCAGGATCACCCAAGCCCGGCTCGACATCATCACCCCCCGCCAAAGCCGGCGCGACAAGGCTCATCAAAAGAAGCCCGAAACAAGCGTGTTTCTTGAACATGATCTGGCCTTTTTCAGCGGAAGAAGAAAGCGCGTAACAGATAGACAAACAACACCATCACGACGAGCGGCACAGCCCAGCCGAGGATCGAAGGCACCTGACGCTCGCGCACAAAGGGGATAGCGATCAACGTGGCAATGCTTGCAGCGACAAAAGATGTCCCCAGCCAACCATACCAATACATGCCCGGCCCATTGCGCGGTGCCTGCGTCAGGAAGCCCCATTCATCTATGCGCGGATGATAGGTGAAGAGCGCAAAATTATTCTGCTCGGCGATGACATAGGCAATCGCGAAAGCCGCCGAGAAAATCGGTGTCCATCGGGCGCTGAGCATTAAAAAATCCCCCGCACATTGTTGACCACATGGCCCGCGATAAAGCCGAACCAGACGGCGAAGAAAATCAGCGCAGCGGTCATTTTGCGCGCCCACACCAGAGCTTCATCCAGAGGATGGCGCCAGACGTGCCAATAGAAAGGCAACATGCCAAGGCTCAGCGCCAGAAACTGCTCTTTCAATTCAAAAGAGCCATTCACAGTCCACATGCGCATGGTTTCAAGATAGGTGCGCCCATGCAGGCGATAGGGCGGATAGATGATCGCCCCCAGAACAAAGGTGATGAGGAAAAGGATCACTATGGCGTTTGTGAATTTGGCGCCCTGCACAGCCCGAAAGCTCGTGGCAAAGCCCACGGCCTTGCGCGCCGGCCACCAGGCCGACACGGTTTGATGCGTTATCGCCCCCAGAAGAGCCACCGCGCACAGCCCGTGCAGGATCAATAGAAAAACATTCATCTCCCCTCCCGAAAGCTGTTGGCCGCTTCCTTGGGGTCAAATCTGACCCAGAACGCCGCCCCCGTCCAGCGCGCTCGCTCTATTGTGAGGCGTGAATGGCGAAATCCCCTGCGGCATGGACAATGCGCCCGCCCACCATCGTGAGATCCGCATGGATGCGCGCCAGATTCTCCACCGGCAGGGCAAAATAATCCTCTGACAAGACAGCCAGATCAGCCAAAGCCCCGGGCTTCAACACGCCGCGGCGCGCCTCCTCATGCGAGAACCAGGCGGAGCCCTGCGTCCAGATGCGCAGCGCCTCTGCGCGGGTCGGGAGTTGCGCCGCCTCGCGGGTTGCCTGACCGGCAATGGTGCGCCCGTCCAGCATCCAGCGCAGCGCGACAAAGGGATTGTAGGACATGACACGATCCGCATCCGTGCCACCGCCCACCGGCAAACCAAGTGCCAAAGCCTCTTTGAGCGGCGGCAATGCGCTCAACCGCCCGGCCTCGTAACGCGCCAGAAATGCGGGGGCTGCAAAATACAATCTGTTTTGCATGAGCCAGCCGAGCTGCAACTCTTTCATCCGTGCGAGTGTTTGCGGGCGCGCATCATGCACATGGGCAATCGTCCAGCGCAGCGGTGCATAATCGACCTGTGCGCGCACATGCGCAAAAGCACCGAGCAGATGATGGATCGAGGCTTCATTGTTCCAATGGATCGGCAGGCCCAGGCCGGCGCGAGCTGCCCAGAGCGCCACCTCTTCAAATTGCGCCAACTGCTCGGGGCTTGGCGTGTCATTATTATAAAGGCCCCATGTCACACATTCGCCAATGCCGTTGAAACGGAAAAAATCATCCCCTGCAAACATCGGGCTGTATTTGGCGAGCATCTGGAAATCGGACAATTCCTGCCCCGCACGCGGCGCGCAAAAGGAAGCGCGCACACGCACAGACAAAGCGCCCTCACCAGCCAATTCCTGCACGGCTGCATATTGATGCAGGCTCAGATTATGCCCGCCCGGATCAGAGACGCCCGTCACACCAAAATGATTGAGCGCGCGGAAAAAAGCCTGCGTGCCGCGTTTGGCCTCTTGCAGTGAGGGCTTTGGCAAGCGTTCATATAAATCCACAATGGCTGGCAGATCTCCCAAGATCCAGCCCGTCCTCTGGCCTTGCGCATCGCGCTCGAAACGCGCCGCGCCGGGCAGATCTTCATCGCGCGACAGACCGAGCAGCGACAGGCCGCGCGCTGACATCAACACGCCCGCATAAGACATTTGCACATAGACAGGACGGCCCGAGGCAGCAGTTTCTATCTCTGCCAAAGTCGGTGCGCGCTTTTGCGCAAATTGCTGCGCATTCCAGCCACCGGGCACAACAATCCACCCATCCGCGGGGCGGCGTGCCGCGACCTCGCTGAGGCGCGCCAGCGCTTGTGTCAGATCAGGCACATCTGCCCAGTCGACTTCCTGCGCGAAGGTGAGACCGGCGCGGATGGCGTGAATGTGGGAATCAATGAGCCCCGGAATGACGCGCCGACCGCGCAAATCAATCTCGCGGGCTTTGCCCTTGGCTTGCGCACGCAAGGCCTGTGCGTCGCCGATGCCGATAATGGTCTCGCCTTCGATCAACAAAGCCGA
>CANGRU010000017.1 GCA_947456315.1 Beijerinckiaceae bacterium
AGCGCATCAGTCTGACCATGCGCATGGATATGGAGCCCGGCGCGCAGGCGCCCCGCCAGCGTGATGGCGACCTGCCGGGCGTCCAGCGGGCGGTCAAACAGGTCCAGCAGAAGGCCGCCGCCGCCCCCGCCAGTGCCTCGGGGGCTCTGGCCGATGCTCTGCGGCGCGCGGGGCTGGAGCGCCGCTAAGCGCTCTTGCCTTGGCCAGCCCCGCCGCGCCATAGTGGGGGAACAAAATACCGCCGGATAAGAGCGGGGTTCGAGGGAGGCCCATTATGGATTTTCAGCGTCGCGACCTGTTGAAAGGCGCTGCCCTAGGGGCGGCTGGCCTGACATTGTCTCCCCTGTCACCCGCTTTCGCCCAAGCCCATAGCTGGATGACCCCTGATCTGCTGGCTGCCGCCAAGGCAGAGGGCAATGAAATCATCGTCTATGGCTCGATGAACGAGCAGGAAGCCTTGCCGCTCTGGAAGGCTTTTGAAAGCGCCACCGGCCTGCGTGTGCAATTCGTGCGCTCGTCCGACACCGGCCTGATGAGCCGCATCGTGCTGGAAGCCCGCGCACAGCAAAAGTCCTGGGATCTCGTGGTCACTACGGCGGTGAGCAAGCTGCCGCAGGATTTCTTGCAGGTGCTCGATCTGCCGGAGGCCAAGAACATCGACCCCGTGGCCATTGACCCCAAGAAGAAATGGTACGGCGTCTATTCCAATTACAATTCACCCGCCTTCAACACCAAGTTCGTCGACAAGGCTACGCTGCCCAAGACCTATGAGGAAATGGCGACCCGCAAAGACTGGGCTGGCAAAGTCGCCATTGATGGCAATGACAGCCAATGGGTCTATGCCATGTTCACCCATTTCGGCGAGGCCAAGGCGCGTAAGATCATCAGTGACCTTGTCGCCAATCTGAAGCCGACCGTTGTCGATGGACATCTGGCGCTCGCCCGCTCTGTGGGGCTTGGCGAATATTGGGTGGCGATCAACAATTACACCAACCTCACCATCAATGTGATGCTGAAGGGTGGCGACACCGATTGGTGGGCGATGGAGCCGGTCGGTCTGTTCTTTGGTCAAGCAGGCATCAATGTGCGCGCGCCCCATCCCAAAATGGCGCAGCTGGCCACCAATTTTCTCGTCAGCAAGGAAGCGCAGACGCTTCTCACCGAAGCAGGCCGTCTGCCTGTGCGCCCTGATGTGAATGCCAATCCGCCAGACACGATGAAGCGTTTTGGCACGAACAAAGTCATCCCCGTCAATTTCTCGCCCGAAGACGAGAAAAAGTGGCAGAAGATCACGACGGAACTGCTGAAGCCGCGCTAAGCGGCTTCAGACTTAAAATAACAAGCGGCGCAAAAGCCGCTGCTGCGGAGGAAACAGGTTTTGGCTCTCTCGACTGGCATGGACGTTGCCGCCGCGCCGACATGGCGTGATCGCTTGTTGGCTTTTTCACCAGCGAAATTGATCGCCATTCTGGGCGTGATTTTTGTTGCATGGCTCGTCATTGTGCCGCTGGCTGCGCTGATCTTCACCGCCTTTTCGGAAGATACGATCTACGGCCCCGGTGATTTCACCTTCGACAATTTCATCAATGCCTATACGCAATGGCATTTGTTGCGGCTGTTCTGGAACTCGCTGGTCTTTGCCGGGGGCGCTGGTGTGCTGACGCTTGTTCTGGGCGGCTTTGTTGCCTGGGCGGTGGAGCGCACCGATATGCCGGGGCGTGAAGTGTTTCACTCGCTCACGCTTTTGTCCTTCGCACTGCCGGGCCTGCTCACCACCATGGCCTGGATGCTGATCCTCAGCCCCAATGTCGGCTGGGTGAATTCACTTCTGAAAATGGCGTTTGGCATGGAGACCGCGCCGCTCAATATTTATTCGATGAGTGGCATGATCTGGGTTTTGTCGGCGCATTATTTTCCACTCGCCTATCTGCTGCTCGGCCCCGCCTTCCGCTCGCTGGATGTGCGTATGGAAGAGGCGGCCTATATGTCGGGCGCACGCACCTTCCAGATTGCGCGCCGCGTCACCATGCCGATGATGCGGCCAGCCATTCTCTCGACGTTGCTCTTGCTGTTCATTCGCGGCATTGAAAGCTTTGAAGTGCCGCGCCTGATCGGCAATCCGGCCCGTATCGAAGTTTTCACCACGGACATTCAGGCTGCCATTCGCGGCTCGCAACCCGAGCTTGGCACGGCGAGCGCGCTGTCGATCACGCTGCTGGTCATGTGCGTGGTCTCGGTCTTTCTCTATCGGCGCTCGACACGCAATGCGGAGGCTTTCGCCACCATTACCGGCAAAGGCTATAAGCCAACCCGCATGAAACTCGGCGTCTGGCGCTGGCCCTTGTGCGCGCTCACAGGCCTGCTCTTTGCCTTTGCTCTGGGTCTGCCGGTGGCAACGCTCATCTGGCAATCTCTGTTCATCAAACCAACCTTGCCGTTTATGGCAGGGACGGGCGAGATGACATCGGCCAATTATGCTTTCGTGCTGAGCTATCCGATTTTTGCGGATGCGGTGACAACCTCTGTGTCGCTCGGTGCCATGTCGGCCACGATCATTGTCGGGCTGTCGTTTCTGCTGGCGTGGATTGCGCAGCGCGCTATTCCCCGTTTTGGCTGGATGCTCGATCTGCTGGCTTTCCTGCCGATCGCTTTCCCCTCGATCATTGTCGGCGCCAGCATTCTCTTTGCTTATCTGCTGTTGCCGATTCCGGTCTACAACACGATCTGGATTTTGCTCATCGCCTATCTGACGCTCTACATGCCTTACGGCATGCGCTTCGCCTCGGGTGGTCTGGTGCAGATTCACAAAGAGCTGGAAGAAGCCGCCCACACATCGGGCGCGAGCTACGGGCAGGTGTTCCGTCGCATTCTCTTGCCGCTGCTCATTCCTGTTGCGCTCTCCGCCTGGATTTACATTTTCGTGCTGGCCGTGCGCGAGCTGGGCGCGTCGATCATGCTGACGGGGCCGGGCACGCATGTGCTGGGCACGATCAGTCTGACCATGTGGGAAGAGGGTGGCTCCTATGGCGCGGTCTGCGCGCTGGGTGTGATCCAGATTCTCCCGCTCATCGCCATTGTCGCTTTGCTGCGCTGGCTTGAGCATCGTGTCCAGAATGCCGAAGGCTAATCGATTTCAAAAATTAAAAAGGAACAAGACGAATGAAACTCTGCCGCTTCGACACAGATCGCTTGGGCGTTGTCATCGGTGACAATGTGCATGACGTGACCGACATCCAGACCCGCGTGCGCGCCAATGCGCCTTATGACATGCGCGGCGATGCCGTGATTGCCGCGCTGCCGCAGATCCGGGCTGAGCTGGAAGAGGCCGCCAAAAAGGCGCCCGCCAAGCCGCTGTCGCAAGTGACGCTGCTGGCGCCTGTCGCCCGCTGGTCCAAAACCATGGCTGCGCCGACCAATTACCGCGATCATATTGCGGAAATGGAAGCAGCACGCGCGGGTGCGCCCTCCAAGATGGGTCCGGATATCGGCAAGGCCGGCATCTTCCTGAAGGCCAATTCCTCCGTGATTGGCATGAATGAAGAAATCCCGATCCGCTTCCCTGATCGTCGCAATGATCATGAGGCCGAAATCGTCGTCGTCATCGGCAAGACAGGCACGGATATTCCGCTCGACAAGGCGCTCGATTATGTCGCGGGCTATTCGCTCGGCCTCGACATGACTGTGCGCGGGCCTGAAGATCGCTCGTTCCGCAAGTCGGTTGATGGTTACACCCCGATGGGCCCATGGCTGGTGACAGCCGATGAGATCAAGGATGTCGATGACATTCCTTTCACGCTGCATGTGAATGACGACAAACGGCAGGATTCGAATTCGCAGCACATGGTCTATGGCATTCGCCGTCTGATCGAGTTTGCCTCATCCTTCTACACGCTGCATCCGGGCGACCTGCTTTACACGGGCACGCCCAAGGGCGTGGGGCCTGTGCAGCCGGGCGATGTCATCCGTGTCAATTCACTGCCGGTGTTTGGTGAGCTGCGCATGAAAGTGCGCGCCCATAAAATCGGCGGCTAACATCATTCAAGGGGGGAATGCCGATGTTGAAACTCACACGCCGTTGCGGTCTGGCTGTTGCGCTGGCCGTTTCATTTTCCATGCAGGCCTTTGCGCAGGCACCGACACCGATCCGCATGATCGGCTTTGGTGGCGCGACCAATCTTCCGGCATGGGTGGCGCAAGATAAGGGCTTCTTTGCCAAAGAAGGCCTCGCTGTTACGCTCGACAAAACCGCTGGCTCGCAAGAGCAGATGGCCGATGTGATGAATGGCAAATATGAATTTGTCACCACGGCTTTCGACAATATCGTTGCCTATACCGATGGTCAGGGCGCAGCCAAATATGACAATTACGATCTGACCGCCATTCTGGGCGTGCATTCGGGATTGAACAGCGTGGTCGCGCGTCCTGAAATCAAGACCTATGCCGATCTCAAGGGCAAGGTTTTGGCGGTGGATGCGGTGGCCTCTGGTTATGCGACGGTTCTCTACGAGATCCTGAAGCGCAAGGGTCTTACCGACAAGGACTACACGCTGATCGCCGTGGGTGCGACCGATGGCCGTATGGCGGCGCTCGAAGATGGCCGTGCGCATGTCGCGATCATTTCCTCGCCGCAGGATATCCAGCTGCAGAAGAAGGGCTTCACCATTCTCGATGATGTGGCCGTGGCTTTGGGCGACTCGCAGGGCTCGGTCTATGCCGTGCGCAAGAGCTGGGCGAAGGCGCATGAAAAAGAAGTACTGGCTTTGATGCGCGCCGTCGTGGCTGCTCAAAACTATGTGTTCGACAATAAGGATGGTGCGGTGGATGTGCTGATGAAGCGCACACCGGGTCTGGCCAAGGCCGATGCCGAGGAAATCTGGAAGCGCCTCACTGGCCCCGGTGGTCTCACCCGCAATGCCGCTTTGAACACCAAGGGCGTGCAAGCCGTGCTCGATCTGCGCCGTGTCTATGGCAATCCGGCCAAGGGCGATGGCTCGGCCTATATTGATACGTCCTGGGCTGACAAGCTGAAGGCGAAGTGATTGGAACGCGTGACGGGGGCTTTGGCCCCCGTCATTGCGAGGAGGCCATAGGCCGACGTGGCAACCCAGACAAGCCCCGTGTGAGGCCTCTGGATTGCTTCGCTCCGCTCGCAAAGACGGCTCAAAGCCTTGGGCTTGCCAGTGCCACCCCCAGACCTCTAAAAAAGACCCCTCTAGTTTTGTGAGGGGATGACATGAAAACCATGCGCATGATGGCCGTTGCGGCCGCCGCTTTTTGTGCTGCCGGTGCCGTTCAGGCGCAGGAGCCGTTGAAGATCGGCATGATCACGACCCTCTCGGGTCCGGGCGGCTATCTCGGCCAGGATATTCGCGATGCCTTCCAGCTCGCCATCGACATGCAGGGCGGCAAGCTCGGCGGCGTGCCGGTGCAAGTGCTCGTTGAAGACGATGGTTTGAAGCCCGGCCAAGGCAAGCAGATCTCCGAAAAATTCATGAAGACCGACAAGGTGAAACTGCTCACCGGTATTGTCTTCTCCAATGTCGCGCTGGCTGTTGTGCCCGATGTGCTCGAAGATGGCGGCATTTATGTGAGCCCCAATGCGGGCCCGTCCAATCTGGCGGGCAAAGAATGCCACGCCAATTATTATGTCGTCTCGTGGCAGAATGATTCACTGCATGAGAGCGCTGGCTCGAATGCCAACAACCTCGGCTACAAGAAGGCCTTTATCCTTGCTCCGAATTATCCGGCGGGCAAAGATGCGCTGGAAGGTTTCAAGCGCACCTTCAAGGGCGAAGTGATCGGCGAAGTCTTCACCAAGCTCGATCAGAATGATTTTGCTGCCGAGATCGCGCAGATCCGCGCGGCCAAGCCGGACTTCATCTTCCAATTCCATCCCGGTGGGGCCGGCATTGCGTTCTTGCGTCAATATCAGCAGGCAGGCTTGCTGGAGCAGATCCCCATGGTCGTGCCCTCACCCTCGATGGATGCGGTCCCTCTGAAGGCCATTGGTGAAGCCGCTGTCGGCGTCAATGTGTCGGCGCAGTGGAACAGCGATTTCGACAATGCCGCCAACAAGGCCTTTGTTGATGCCTGGATGAAAAAATACAATCGTCCGATCACCTATTACGCCAGCCAGGGCTATGACACAGCACTCGCTATCGGCGCAGCGCTGAAGGGCACGGGCGGTAAAGTGGATGATGCGAAGGCATTCCGCACAGCCATGCTGAAAGCCGATTTCGCTTCCGTGCGCGGCAGCTTCAAATTCGGCAACAACCAGCACCCTGTGCAGGATTGGTATTCGATGAAAGTGGTGAAGGGTGCCGATGGCGCGCCGTTCATCAAGACGATGGGCAAGATTTCATCCAACACGGGTGACTTCTACGCCAAGGATTGCAAGCTCTGACGTCATTGCGAGCGTAGCGAAGCAATCCAGACTGCACCTGCGGCTCTGGATTGCTTCGTCGCTTCGCTACTCCCAATGACGGCGCAAAATGACACTCATCCTTGAACAATTGTTGAACGGTCTCCAGCTCGGCGTCATGCTGTTTTTGCTGGCGGCGGGGCTGACGCTTGTCTTTGGCATTATGGGTGTCATCAATCTTGCCCATGGCTCGCTCTATATGGTGGGCGCTTATGCAGCCGCCTTTGTTGCCAAACTGACAGGTTCTTTTTTGCTGGCCATTCCCGCCGGACTTGCGGCGGCGGGCCTCACCGGCATGGCAGTGGAATATCTCGTCATCCGCCATCTTTATGCGCGTGATCATCTGGATCAGGTTCTGGCGACCTTCGGTCTGATCCTGTTTTTCAATCAGGCGATCATTCTGCTCTTCGGGCGCCAACCCTTGTTTGTGCAGATTCCGCCTGCATTGTCGGGCGCTGTTGATCTGGGCCTGTTTCCCTATCCGGCCTATCGCCTGTGCATCATTGCGGCAGGGCTTTTGAGTGCGGGCGCTTTGTTCTTTCTGATCCAGCGCACAAGGCTTGGCATGTTGGTGCGCGCGGGCGCGACGCATCGCGAAATGGTGCAGGCTTTGGGTGTCGATATTCGTCTCCTCTCCACCATTGTCTTCGGCCTTGGCGCATTGCTCGCGGGCTTTGCCGGATTGATGGCGGGGCCTTTGCTCTCGGTGCAAGTGGGCATGGGCGAGCAGATCCTCATTCTCACTTTTGTGGTTGTGGTGATCGGCGGGCTGGGCTCGGTGGCGGGCGCCTTCTGGAGTGCTTTGCTGGTCGGGCTTGTCGACACAAGTTTGCGTGCCTTCCTGCCGCAGATTTTGCGCGGGCTGATGGCTGGCTCTGAAGCAGATGCTCTGGCCTCTGGCATGTCGGCGATGGGCGTCTATTTGCTGATGGCGCTCGTGCTGCTGATCAAGCCGAAGGGATTGTTCCCCGGCCATGCGTAAAATCATCGCGCCCGCACTGGGCCTCCTCTTGCTGCTGGCTTGGCCCTTCATCGCAGAAAAAATCGGCGCGCCGGCGCTGATCACTTTGTTCACGCGCATGATGATCTTGGGATTAGCGGCGAGCGCGCTCAACATCGCACTGGGCTTTGGCGGCTTGGTGAGTTTGGGTCACGCTGCTTTCTATGGCATCGGCGCTTATGCGATCGGCATTTCAACCACACATGCGATTTCCGGCGCGCCCTTCCTCGGGCTGTTGCCGGGGTCTGATCAGCTGCTCGTCAATCTTCTGGTTGCCATGCTGGTCAGCGGCTTTGCGTCTGCCATCATCGGTGCGCTGGCTTTGCGCACCAGTGGCATCCAGTTCATCATGATCACGCTGGCCTTTGCGCAAATGCTGTTCTTTCTCTTCCTCGCGCTGAAAGCCTATGGCGGTGATGACGGCTTAACGATGCGCCGCCGCAATGGCTTGTTTGATCTGAACATGCGCGATGATGCGACCTTCTTTTATGTGACGCTGGGCTTTTTGCTGGTCTGGCTCGCGGTCTGTGCGCGCGTGTTGCATTCGCGTTTCGGTCTCTTGCTCGGCGGCATTCGCCAGAATGAGCGGCGCATGCAGGCAATCGGCGTCAATACGTTTCGTGTGAAATGGATCGCTTTCATCATCTCCGGCATGGGTGCAGGGCTTGCTGGCGGGTTGATGGCCAATCTCGGGCGTTTCGTGTCACCTGATCTCATGCATTGGACGACATCGGGCGAATTGCTCATCATGTGTGTGCTGGGTGGTTCCGGCACGATCATCGGTCCGGTGCTCGGCGCGTTCGCGCTGATCGGCTTGGAGGCCACGCTCAACACCTGGACCGAACATTGGCAGGCGATCCTGGGACCGCTGCTTGTGCTGATGGTTCTGGCTTTCAAAGGCGGCTTGGCGCGCATCGGGGGCGATAAGCCATGAGCGCGCTGCTGGTCCTTGATGATCTCACCAAAAATTTCGGCGGCCTGCGCGTCACCGATCATGTGTGCCTTGATCTGCGCGCTGGCGAAGTGCATGCGCTCATCGGCCCCAATGGTGCGGGCAAGACCACGCTGATTTCGCAGATCATGGGCGAGATCACGCCCGAGAGCGGCAGCATCCGTCTGGATGGCATCGATATGGGCAAGCTGTCGCAGGCGCAGCGCGTGCGCCGCGGTTTGGCGCGCACATTTCAGGTGCCGCAAGTGCTTGGCGAATATTCCGCGCGCGAGAATGTGGTGGCAGCCCTTTATGCACGCGGCGCGTCTGCCGATGAGGCCACGCAACATTTGGCGCGCGCCAATATGGAGGCGCGGGCGGATGTGCGCGTCAGTGATTTGTCGCATGGCGAGCGCAAGCAATTGGAACTCGCCATCGCACTGGCGACGCGCCCGCGCATGTTGCTGCTGGATGAACCTATGGCAGGTTTGGGGCCCGTTGAAAGCGCGCAGATGATTGCCATTCTGCAAGGTCTGCGCGGGGACATGGCCATGCTGCTGGTCGAGCATGACATGAAAGCCGTTTTTGCTTTGGCAGATCGCATCTCCGTCCTGGTCTATGGAGCGATCATTGCGAGTGGCACGCCGGACGAGATTCAAAATGATCCGCGCGTGCGCGAGGCTTATTTGGGAACGGGAGAGGATTGATGCTGTCGCTTCGCTCCGTCTCCGCAAGCTATGGCGAAAGCCAGGTGCTCTTCGATATATCGCTCGATATCGGGGCAGGGGAGGTTGTCACCTTGCTCGGCCGCAATGGCATGGGCAAGACAACCACCATTCGCACGATCATGGGATTGATGAAGCCGCTCGCGGGTCACATCACCTTCAAGGGCGAGGATATTGCCGGTCTACCCGCTGATCGTGTGGCGCGATTGGGTATCGGTCTGGTGCCGGAGGGGCGACAGATTTTCACCTCCCTCAGCGTGCGCGAAAATCTGGTGGCCACGGCCGCCAATCGGCTGAACCGCGAAAACCCTTGGACGCTCACACGCATCTTCGCGCTGTTTCCGCGTCTTGACGAGCGCCAAGATCAGAACGGGTCCACATTGTCAGGCGGCGAACAGCAAATGCTCGCCATCGGTCGCGCTTTGATGACCAACCCTGATCTGCTCATTCTGGATGAAGCCACAGAAGGTCTCGCCCCCGTGATCCGTGCCGAAATCTGGCGCTGCTTGGAGACGCTGAAACAGGCGGGGCAATCCATTCTCATCGTCGATAAAAATATCCATGTGCTGGAGCGTCTTGCGGATCGGCATGTCGTAATTGAAAAAGGTCGCACCATCTGGTCGGGCACGAGTGCCGATCTGGCGGCTGATAGAGCGGAGGTGCATCGCCATGTCGCATTCTGATATGCGTTTTGTGACGGTGCGTGGCGCGTCTGCGCAAACAGCACCTGCTGATGCTTTGCGCGAGGCTTTGTCGGCTCTCGGCGCTGAACTTGCCAAACAGGGCGGGGCGCCAGCCGATATTTTGCGTTTGCGCCTTCACGCACCAGAGCCGCAGGCGTTTCATCTGTCACGTCGCGAGATGGATCTCGCCTGGCGTGAAGTGTTTGGTGGGCTGCGCCGCCCGGTCTTTTTTGCGCAAGGCGTTTTTTCTGTCGAAGCCGATGCGGCCCTTGCGCCGGCGCGCGCGCCGCAGCCTGTGTGGAACGGCATGACCATGCCAGTGCTCGCACGCGCCTATGCGCCGCGTCTGCAAGTGCCCGATATGCAGAGCGTGTTTCGCCAATGGAATGCCGATGGTGCAGTTGCGCGCCAACAAGCGGGTGCGCTGGATCTCCATTACGGGCGTGGCCGCGACGAGATGCTGGATTTTTATCCGGCTTCGCGACGCGACGCGCCACTCTGGGTGTTTCTGCATGGCGGCTATTGGCAGGCCTGCACGAAAGACCAGCACGGACAATTTGCAGACGGCATGCGCGCGCAAGGTTTTGCCGTTGCCATGCTCGATTATCCGCTGTGTCCGGAAACACCACTGGCTGAAATTGTGCTGAGCACGCGTCATGCTTTGCAGTTTCTCGTCGCGCAAGCCGATGCGCTTGGCTTTGATCCCGCGCGGATTCATCTGGCGGGCCATAGTGCGGGCGCACATCTGGCGGCCATGGCGGCCGCTGATCCGCACGGGCCCGAGATCGCGTCCGTTCTGCTGCTCTCGGGTGTGTTTGATCTGGATCCCCTCTTCCACCTGCCGATGGGCCGCATGATCGGCTTGGGCGACCGCGATGAGGCGCGTGCCCTCTCACCGCTCTTTTGCCCACAGCCCAAAACCCGCGTGGGGCTGGCTCTGGGGACGCTGGAAACAGATGAATTCAAGCGTCAATCGGCTGATATGGCGGCAGCTTGGGGTGCGCAGGCGCCGCTTCACGTCAATAACTGCCATCATTTCAATCTGTTAGAAGAGCTGCGCCATCCAGGCCCGCTGCTTGATCTGGCCCTGCAGACGGCCTCGGCCTGATCTGACCAAAGAAAATCTTTGGTCTCTCCTCAAAGAAATATCTTGGACAAAAGGCGAGTCACCCCCTTAAATCATCTCACAGTGCAGCCATGGCTCGGCTGCCGGTCGATCTTTTGATCGGCTGGTTCACAAGAGGCCAAAAGGCGCAAGTCAGGGAGGGTTTTAAGACGATGGCCGAACAATTCGTTGGACGCGTGTCCGAATTCGCGGACGGCACCCGCCAGATCGTGAAAGTTGGCGACACTGAAGTCGGTGTTTTCCGTCACGAGGGTAACTTCTACGCCTATAGCAATTATTGCCTGCATCAGGGCGGACCGGCTTGCGAAGGCCTGACCATTGCGAAGGTCGAAGAGCATCTGCGCGAAGACAAGACCTCCATGGGTCTCTACTTCTCCGAAAAAGACATGAACTTCGTCTGCCCGTGGCATGGCTACGAATATGACATGAAGTCGGGTGAGTGCATCTCCGACCGCAAGTTGAAGCTCAAGAACTACAAAGTCGTGACCAAGGGAGATGATGTTTATGTCGTCGCCTGAAAGCACGACGGACAACATGATTTCCGAGCGCGCCATTGCTTTGGCGCGTGAGATCGATCTTGCCACGTTGAACGGCAATATTGATGTCGTATCGCCTCAAGCCATGCATGCATTGCTGGGCGCTTTGGTGAAAGCCTATGGCGCGAAAGTGGAAGCAGGAGAGCCTTATCCGGTTCTTCCGGGTCCGGCATTGGTGTCTGGCACAGACGTCTTGACCATTTGCGGCGCCATGTTGAAGGCCGCAGACTTGCAAGTATTCGAACTCGGCATGTGGCAGAGCTGGACCGGCCGCTAAAGCCGCGCCTGCTACAGATAATGGGAGGAACATATGGATCTGATTGCTGACCGCGGACGCCGCGTCACCGTCGAAGAACTCAATACAACAAAGCTGCTGGCTCACGCCGCCGAACAGGCGCGCGCCCGCAAGTATGAAGACATGCTCATCGTCGATTGCGATGCGCATCATTACGAAAACGAAAACTTCAACGAAATCCTGCCCTATATGGAAAATGACGTGCTGCGTCAGCTCACCATGTCGGGCCGCGCCAAGGGCCGCCACTCCATCGTGCCGGGCCAGGTCGGCTATCAGGACATGGGTGGTCGCGTCACACGCTATCCGCTGCGCATGACCGAAAAGACCGATCCGGGCAAGCTGCGCGACGTGCAGCTCGGCGAGCGCTGGATGGACGCGATGGGCGTCGATTATTCCTGCCTCTTCCCGACAGGCATGCTCAACGTTGGTCTGCATCCGCAGAAGGAAATGGAAGTCGAACTCTGCTGGGCTTACAACCGTTGGCTCACCGAGCGCGTGCTGCCGGAAAATCATGGCCGCTTCTACACGCAGCTCGCGCTGCCGCTGTCAGATCCGGAAGCTTCCTTGCGTCAGGTCGAAACCTTCGGCGGTTGCAAGGGCGTGACCGGCTTCATGGTCACCACTGTGCGCACGCTGCCGGTGCATGACAATTCGCTGATGAAGGTCTATCGCGCCATTGAAGAGCGTGGCCTGTCGTTGACCTTCCATTCGGGTCCGAACTGGGGCGAGCCTGTGTTCAAGGGCTGCAACCGCTTCATCTCGGTGCATGCGCTGGGCTTCTCTTTCTACAACATC
>CANGRU010000018.1 GCA_947456315.1 Beijerinckiaceae bacterium
AAGTGCAGCTCGAAGAGCGGCTTTATCGCCATCGCTGCGTCGAGGCCTGGTCGATGACTGTGCCGTGGACGGGCTTTCCGCTGAAGCAATTGGTCGATCTCGCCAAGCCATTATCGGGCGCAAAATATGTGCGTTTTGAAACTTTTCTTGATCCGAAAATGGGCCCCGGCCAAAAGCAGAGCTGGTATCCGTGGCCCTATGTCGAGGGGCTGTCCATGGCGGAGGCCACCAACGATCTGACACTGATGGTGACAGGCGCTTATGGCAAACCACTCGCCAAACAATTCGGCGCGCCGATCCGCCTGCACACGCCATGGAAATACGGCTTCAAATCGGTGAAATCGATCACGCGCATTTCCTTTGTCACCGAACAGCCGAAAAACTTCTGGCAGTCGCTGCAATCATCCGAATACGGCTTCTGGGCCAATGTGAATCCGGACGTGTCGCACCCGCGCTGGTCGCAAGCTAGCGAAGAAGTACTCGGCACAGGCAATCGCGTGCCGACGACTGTGTTCAACGGCTACGGCGAACAGGTCGCCCATCTCTACAAGGGGATGGAGAACGAGAAGATCTGGTTTTAGCATTGTCATTGCGAGCGGAGCGAAGCAATCCAGAGCCACACGTGCGGCCTTCTGGGTTGCTTCGTCGCTTTGCTCCTCGCAATGACGGATCAGAAATCCCAACGCTGGGCGCTGGTCACCAGAAAGTCGCGAAACACCTGAATACGCGCGACATTTTTTAACTCTTCCGGATAGACCAGATAGCAATCGAGCTCGGGCATATCGGCTTCGGGCAGAATACGCACGAGCGAGGAATCCGGCCCGACCAGATAATCCGGCAAGACAGAAATGCCCGCACCCGCCTCCACCGCACGACGCAAGGCCGGAATGTTGTTGCAAGTCATGGCTGAGGGGCGTGACGCGCGCGAGGCACGCCCCGCATATTGCAGCGAATTGATATTGGTCAGGTAATGCGCGGATGAGGCGCCGTAAGTGAGAATGCGATGCTTGTCGAGATCGTCCAGCGTTTTGGGTTGCCCGTACCGCTTGAGATAGCTTGCCGCCGCATAGGCATGAAAATGCATGGTGAACAGGCGGCGGCGAATAAGATCAGGCTGCACTGGCTCGCGCACACGCAGCGCCACATCGGCTTCGCGCATGCTGATATCCAGCTCATCGTCTGACAAAATCAGATTGAGTTCGATATCGGGATAAAGCTCGAGAAACTCGGCGATACGTGGCGACAGCCATTCCGTGCCCACACCCACAGTCGTCGTCACACGCAAGAGACCATGCGGGCGTTCGCGATTGTCGGACAGGCGCATGCGGGTTGCGTCGAGCTTCTGCCAGACATCCTTCACCGTGCGAAACAGCAACTCGCCTTGCTCGGTCAGGATCAACCCGCGCGCATGACGATGAAACAGCGGAACCTTGAGGTCTTGCTCCAGCGCGCTGACCTGCCGACTGACTGCTGATTGGCTCAAGCCCAGCGCGTCACCCGCATGGGTGAAAGAGCCCGCCTCGGCAGCCGCATGAAAGATGCGCAGCTTGTCCCAATCCACGAGGCATCTCCTTCAACGACATGCGATTGATAAATGCGCGATTATGCTTTGGGTTGTGCAGCCAGCCAGCGCTCGGCTTCCAGTGCGGCCATGCAGCCCATGCCTGCCGCTGTGACAGCCTGACGATAGATATCGTCGGTGACGTCACCGGCCGCATAAACACCGGGCACGCTGGTCTGCGTCGAATCCGGCGCCGTCTTGATATAGCCGTTGGGCTTGATCTCGAGCTGGCCGGCAAAAAGTTGCGAGGCCGGCTCATGACCGATGGCCACAAACACGCCATGCACAGGCCGCTCAGTGATCGCGCCGCTCTTCACATTCTTCAGCTTCACATGGGTGACGCCGAGCGGTGACATATCACCACAGATTTCTTCAATGGCGCTATCCCAGACAATTTCGACATTGGGCGATTTGAACAGGCGGTCCTGCAAAATGCGCTCCGCCTTGAAGGAGTCCCGACGATGAACCACCGTCACTTTGGAAGCGAGATGCGACAGATAGAGCGCTTCTTCGACAGCGGAATTGCCGCCGCCCACCACCATGACTTCTTTGCCGCGATAGAAGAACCCATCGCAAGTCGCACAAGCCGAGACACCGAAACCCTTGAACTTTTCTTCAGACGGAAGACCCAGCCATTTCGCCTTGGCGCCCGTGGCAATGACGAGCGTGTCACAGGTGTAAATGGTGCCGCTATCACCCCACAGCGTGAAGGGGCGCTTGGTCAGATCAACCTTGGTGATGTGGTCGGAGACCATGTCGGTCCCGACATGCTCGGCCTGCTTGCGCATCTGCTCCATCAGCCAGGGGCCCTGGATGGCATCGGCAAAGCCCGGATAATTCTCGACATCGGTCGTGATCATCAACTGGCCGCCGGGCTCAAAGCCGGAGATCAACATGGGCTTGAGCATCGCGCGGGCTGCATAGATCGCTGTTGTATAGCCAGCGGGGCCGGAGCCGACGATAATCATGCGCGCATGCTGAGGGGCGGTGGACGTCATCGGTAAATCTCTGAAAAGGCGGTTTCATGAAGCCCGCAGGGGGCGGCGTCAGGGCGACCAGCGCCCCGCTACATGCATTTAGGTATAAGAACGACATGCA
The DNA here is from genome assembly GCA_947456315.1 of Beijerinckiaceae bacterium. GTDB lineage: Bacteria > Pseudomonadota > Alphaproteobacteria > Rhizobiales > Beijerinckiaceae > Terripilifer. The sequence continues at coordinate 2,660 of CANGRU010000018.1, forward strand.
CTGGCTGCAAGGCTGGCCACCCTGTTGATCACAGGCCAGAGCCCCTGCCACGGGGGCATTGTGTCGCTGGTGCGCCACCAGCAAAAGCTTGCCCGCAAGCGGGGGCGGCACTAGTGTGCGGCCCAATTCGTGGCCCCGACGGCCCCACAGCTTTCAAAAAGGCAGAACCTCCCATGCCAGATACGAGCGCGATCACCACCGCCGATATCATTGCCAGCGTCATTGCCAGCATTCAAGCGCGCCAGACTTTTGAAGCGCCCTATCGCCATTGGCTGATCGACAATGTGTTTCCGGCCGCCGTTGCTGATGAACTGGCAGATCTGCCTGTTTCCGCGCCTGCGCTGGCCGGCGTGTCGGGCAAGCGCGAATTGCACAATGACCAGCGCTCCTATTTCGATGTGCCCTCCATGGCGCGTTTTCCTGTCATGCGCAAAGTTGCAGAGGCCTTGCAGTCGAAAGAGGTGGCGAAAGCTATCCATACAGGTTTTGGCGCACCGATTGATGACACCTATCTGCGTCTCGAATATGCGGTGGATACGGACGGGTTCTGGCTCCAGCCCCACACAGATCTCGGCGTGAAGAAATTCACGTGTCTGATTTATTTGTCATCGGGCGTCGGCCATGACGAATTGGGCACCGATATTTACGAGCGCGAAGACAAGCATTTCGGCCGCTCGCCGTTCAAGCGCAACAGCGCCATGATTTTCGTGCCCGGCGACAACACCTGGCATGGTTTTGAGAAGCGCACGATTCAGGGTGAGCGCAAGTCCGTCATTCTGAATTATGTGACGCAAGCCTGGCTGGCACGCGAACAGCTGTCTTATCCGAATGAAACGGTGCGGGTATAAGAGCACCCCATCGCCTCCTCGTCCTTGCGAGGAGGCCGAAGGCCGACGCGGCAATCCAGAGCAACGTGTGAGGCTTTCTGGGTTGCTTCGCTTCGCTCGCAAGGACGAAGCCTACACCCCCCGAAACGCCCGATACCGCCGCACCACTTCAGCGGCAATAATGCCCGTCGCATCGACAGGCGGATAATCCCAACGCTGCAAAGACCAATTTGACGCGCGCTGGTTGGGCAAAAGGCGCAAGGCGCCTGCGCCCACTAGCTTCTCCAGAAAGCCCGACATTTTGGCGGCACCACCTGTCGGTTCATAGATGAAAACCGGCGCGCCGGTAGAGGCTGCCTCGCCCACCATATTCACACTGTCCGCCGTGACGACCAAGGCTGAGGCCTGCGCCAGAATTTGCGCATATGGATTGTCGCCTGTCCCATCCCAGATAAAAGCCCTTGCGGCAGAGCCACTTTCAGAAACGGCTGCGCGCAAAGCCTCCATCAACTCGGATGGCGTACGACGCGAAGGCGTCACCATCAGACCTTGACCACTCGCCAAAATCTCACGCGCGATATCGCAGAGCGCAGCTATATCGGTCGCTTCAAAACGATGCGCGCCACTGGGGCCACCGAGCACTAGGCCCACACGCGGCTGCGGCAGATGCGCCAAGCGCGGATCAGGGTTCTGACGCGCGCTCGCCAAAACAGATGGACGCAAATGATGCGGCGATGTCAGCGTGACGAGCACATTGCCTCCACGCAGACGATCATGCTCGGGCACCCAGATCAGATCAGCCGCTTTGGCGCCAACCCGCGGGTCTTGCAGAAACACAGTGAAGGTCTTGCCACCCGACAGCTTTTTGATGGCACGCAGATAAGGAACCGTCACGCGGCCTGATGCGAAAACAAGATCGGGCCAAGGCCCATGCAAGGGAGAGTCCGGCTGCGCAGGATTGTCGCGCGGATCAATCGGGCCCCAAGGCGCGAAAAATTCAAACAAGGCGCGCGGGCGCACAGGGCGCAACTGCGGCTCAAGGCCCAGTTCATGGGCCACACCCAAGCAATTGACCTCATGCCCGACCTTGCCTGATTGCAAGATCCAGGCACGCGTCTGGTCTGGAAGTTTGGAAGCCTGAGCCATTGCGGTCCCTGAACCTGCGCCTGTCAGCGCAGATCGCCGGAGTGCCGTTACTTGTAAGCGATGGCGGTGATTTCGTAGCTCTTGCCACCGCCGGGCGTATTCACCTCGACCGTGTCACCGACCTTCTTGCTGATCAGCGCACGCGCAATCGGAGACGTGATGGAGACCTTGCCGTCTTTCACATCAGCTTCGCTCTCGCCGACGATCTGATAGGTCTTCTCTTCCTCCGTATCCTCATCAATGAGGGTGACGGTGGCGCCGAACTTGATCGTATTGCCCGAGAGCTTCGACACGTCGATGACTTCGGCGCGCGCGAGTTTGTCTTCGAGCTCTGCGATGCGGCCTTCATTCAAAGACTGCGATTCTTTGGCGGCGTGATATTCCGCATTTTCGGACAGGTCGCCATGCGAGCGCGCTTCGGAGATCGCCGCGATGATGCGCGGGCGCTCTTCCTGCTGGCGACGACGCAACTCTTCTTCGAGAGCGACATAGCCCGGGGCGGTCATGGGAATCTTTTCCATATCCGTGTCTTTCCGAATTCAAATATCTGGTCCGAAACAGGCAAGACCCGTCCCTGACACAAAGAATCCCCGCCCGTGAGGCCGAAGAGGCCTCCCGAACTGCGGGAATTCAGGAAAACGAGGGGGAGCGGAGCTGCCCGCCTCTCGTCAGTTGAAATAATCTTGCAGGGCGCGAACCTCAAGATCGCCGCCCTTATAGGCCTTGATCCCCTGCGCCGCCGCAATCGACCCTGCTAGAGTGGTGTAGTAGGGCACCTTATGCAAGAGGGCCGAACGGCGGAGAGACCGGCTGTCGGCGAGGGCCTGCGCCCCCTCTGTCGTATTGAAAACCAACTGGATTCCGCCATTTTTGATGGAATCGACCACATGCGGGCGGCCTTCTGACACTTTATTGATTTTCTCGGAGGCAATGCCTTCAGCTTCCAGGAAGCGCTGGGTGCCGCCGGTCGCCACGATCTTGAAGCCTTCCTCGGCCAGCATTTTCATGGTGGAGAGGATGCGCGGCTTGTCCGCATCGCGAACCGAGACAAAGACCGTGCCGGAGGTCGGCACTTTCGTGCCCCCGCCGAGCTGGCTCTTGGCAAAGGCCACTTCGAACGAGCGATCAAGGCCGATGACTTCACCGGTCGAGCGCATTTCCGGACCCAGCACCGTATCGACACCGGGGAAGCGGGCGAAGGGGAAGACAGCTTCCTTCACGCCCACATGACCAAGCTCGACATGTTTCAGGCCGAAGCTGGCAAGAGACTCGCCCGCCATGATGCGCGAGGCGATTTTGGCGATCGGCTGCCCGATGACCTTGGCCACAAACGGCACCGTGCGCGAAGCACGCGGATTGACTTCGAGCACATAAATCTCGCCGTCCTTCAGCGCATACTGGACATTCATCAGACCGCCGACATTGAGCGCGAGCGCGAGTTTCGCGGTCTGCTCTTCCAGCGTTTTGATAACTTCCGGCGACAAGGAGCGCGGCGGCAGCGAGCAGGCCGAGTCACCGGAGTGAATGCCCGCTTCTTCGATATGCTCCATGATACCGGCCACGAAGACATCCTTGCCATCGCACAGGCAGTCGACGTCGACTTCGACAGCATCCGAGAGATAGCGGTCAAACAGCAGCGGGTTCTTGCCCAAAACCGTATTGATCTGGCCCGTCTTGTCGTTGGGATAGCGCGACTTCACTTCTGCCGGCACAAGACCCGGCAGCGTGCCCAGCAGATAATCGTCGAACGCAGCCTCGTCGCGAATGATCGCCATGGCGCGACCACCCAGCACATAAGAGGGGCGCACAACGAGCGGCAGGCCAAGCTCAGCGGCAATGAGGCGTGACTGCTCAACCGAATAGGCAATGCCGTTCTTGGGCTGTTTCAGACCGACCTTGTCGAGCAGGCGCTTGAAGCGATCACGATCTTCCGCGAGATCGATTGAATCAACGCTTGTGCCCAGAATCGGAATGCCGGCCTGTTCGAGACTATGAGCCAGCTTCAGCGGCGTCTGGCCACCGAACTGAACGATCACGCCCTTCAGCGTGCCATTCATCTTTTCCTTGCGCAGAATTTCGAGAACATCTTCCTGCGTCAGCGGCTCGAAATAGAGGCGATCCGATGTATCGTAATCGGTCGAAACGGTTTCGGGATTGCAATTGACCATGATGGTTTCATAGCCCGCGTCCGACAGCGCAAAGCACGCGTGGCAGCAGCAATAGTCGAACTCGATGCCCTGCCCGATGCGATTGGGACCACCACCCAGAATGACGATCTTTTCGCGATTGGTCGGATTGGCTTCGCACACCGGCTCAGCGCCGCCAAACGGCGTTTCATAGGACGAATACATATAGGCTGTGGGAGACGCGAACTCCGCCGCGCAAGTGTCGATGCGCTTGTAGACGGGATGCACACTCAAAGCCGTGCGCTTCGCAGTCACCTGCTCTTCTGTCAGACCGGCCAGCGAGCTGAGACGCACATCCGAGAAACCAGCCGCCTTCAACATGCGGAAATTGACCGCATCATCCGGCAGACCAAACGTCTTCACCTTGTTTTCAAGGTCGACGACTTCCTGCAGGCGATCAATGAACCAATGATCGATCTTGCAGGCCTCATAGATCTCGTCGTGAACCATGCCATAGCGCAGCGCTTGCGCGACAACGAGCAAACGATCCGGTGTCGGCTTGCCGAGCGCCGAGCGGATCGCCGCGCGATCATCGCCCTGACCCAGACCTTCGATCTCGACTTCATCGACACCCGACAGACCGGTCTCGAGCGAGCGCAGCGCCTTTTGCAGAGATTCAGCAAAGGTGCGGCCAATCGCCATGGATTCACCCACCGACTTCATGGCTGTTGTCAGCATGGGTTCGGCGCCGGGGAATTTTTCAAAGGCAAAGCGCGGGATTTTGGTGACGACATAATCAATCGTCGGCTCGAACGAGGCCGGTGTTGCGCCACCTGTAATGTCATTGGCGATTTCATCGAGCGTGTAACCAACGGCCAGCTTGGCCGCGACCTTGGCAATCGGGAAGCCCGTTGCCTTGGAGGCCAAAGCTGACGAGCGCGACACGCGCGGATTCATTTCAATGACGATCATGCGGCCGTTTTCGGGATTGACCGCGAACTGCACATTCGAGCCGCCCGTCTCCACGCCGATTTCGCGCAGCACGGCGAGCGAAGCATCGCGCATGATCTGATATTCTTTGTCCGTCAGCGTCAGGGCTGGCGCAACCGTGATCGAGTCACCGGTGTGCACGCCCATCGGATCGATATTTTCAATCGAGCAGACGATGATGCAATTGTCCGCCTTGTCGCGGACCACTTCCATTTCATATTCCTTCCAGCCGAGGACGCTTTCCTCGACCAGAACTTCGTTCGTCGGCGAAGCATCAATGCCGCGCTCGATGATTTCGATATATTCAGCCTTGTTATAGGCAATGCCGCCGCCCGTGCCGCCCATGGTGAAGCTGGGGCGAATGATCGCCGGCAGACCGATGTCATCCAGAATGTCGAGCGCCTGAGCGAGCGTCTTGATCTGATGCGAACGCGGTGTATCGAGACCGATCTTGGTCATCGCATCGCGGAACAATTCACGATCTTCCGCCTTGTCGATGGCCTCGGCGGTGGCGCCGATCATCTCGACATCGAACTTTTCGAGAATGCCCATCTTTTTGAGCGAGAGCGCGCAATTGAGCGCCGTCTGGCCGCCCATGGTGGGGAGCAAAGCAAAGCCACCGGGAACCGCATAGCGTTCCTTCTCGATGATCTTGGCGACGATCTCGGGCGTGATCGGCTCGACATAGGTGCGGTCGGCCATATCGGGATCGGTCATGATCGTGGCCGGATTCGAATTGACCAGCACGATGCGATAGCCCTCTTCGCGGAGGGCCTTGCAGGCCTGTGTGCCCGAATAATCGAATTCGCAAGCCTGGCCGATGACGATCGGGCCCGCGCCGACGATGAGGATGGTTTTGATGTCTGTCCGCTTCGGCATGGTTCGTCTTGTCTCGCTGGCACGCCCGAGGCTATCTCGGCGCACAAAAAAAGGCCGCGCTGTCGGCCTCGATTTGGCCGGAGCGCGTCCTCCGAAAACCCCTTGGGGTATCAGGCGGGAGCCCCGGCCCGAAAGTCGTCGCTGATGTAGCCCAAAAGGTCGGGGGTGGGAACCCCGGAAAGCTCGTGATCCCCAGACGAAACCCCCAAAATTTCATCTCCTAGAGCTGGACCTTATAGGGCGCCTTGCTGCCAGCCGAGGAAGGCACGGCCACCCAGGAGCCCATCGGGGGATTTATGGGGTCGTTTCGATCAAAACCACGCACCAGACGGGGCAAGGCGGCCCCGCCCGGGACCGCTCCTTTGGCAATCAGCTGGACAGCCGAAACCCGGCCACCATCCCCATCAGCCGCCCCGCCACCGACAAAGGTGATCCAATACAAGCCGGGGCGCTCAACTTTGAACATGACCTCGCGCGAGATCGGCACCCCAGCGGGAGCATCGATACAGAAATCCACCGCATTGGCGAGGCTGGGAAGCCGCACCAGCCGCTCCAGTCTGGCATCCCGCTCGGGCATACGATCCGGCGTGTACCAGCTGGCCCGCTCTTCGGCCGAACGGCCCGACAGCTCGGGATGCAAGGAGGCGAAATCAGAATCGATATGGACGGACATGCGTCGCGAATCCGCCCCGCGCTGGCGCGGCACACGCTGCAAAGCCCCTTCCACGCTAAAATAATTGCAGGCAGCGGCCGTCACCTGACTAGCGCCCGTGCTGTATTGATAGCGCAATTGATAGAAGCCCGGCACGAGCATGAAGGAACGCGCCATGGCACGATTTTCATAACTGCCACTGGGCGCGCGCACATCAAGCTCGGCATAGCCGGAGGCGCCGTTTTTCCCTGCGACATAGCCAACCTGATTTTGAGGCCAAACCGTCCAACCCGGTGGCACATAATCCCAGCCACTCGCCCCGTTGGGCGGGGAATTGGCAATCGGATTCTCGCCGACGGATGTGAAGCGATCCTCGAACAACACCTCATCCGTGCGCCACGGAAAATTGCTGGATGGAGCCGGGCGCGGGTCACCATTGTCGCGCGCGCAGGGCTCACGACACACCAGAATGTTGGCGATCAAAGGCCCGATGGAATCCAGCTTTCCCTCGGGCCGGAAGGCGATCCAGTAATCACCGCGTGTGGCTATATCGACTTTGATGACGCGCTCGATCCAGCGCCCGCCCGAACTGTAGCAGGCATCAATGCGATTGCCCGCATGAAAGCCGAGATCATTCGAAGGTGGCCTGCCACCATCATCAAGCACCAGATGCACCGACATGCGATTGGTGTTTCCTGCCAGACTCCGATCGCGTGAGGTCATCCACATCACGTCTTCTTCGCGCGCACCGCACAGCCATGCCGGCGCCAGCGTTTCATTGCGTGCCTGATCGCGATACCAGTAGCGCACCTGATGCAAACCGGGATCAGCCGAAAACTTCTTGGCAATAAAACCGCTATCGATACCTGTATCGAGTTCAAGAGCCACAGCAACGCCGGGTGGTGGTGGTGCGCCCGGATAACGATCCGCCGCTGACAATGGCATGACAGGCGACCCGCCCGGGCGCAGTCGCAGGCCTGACACCCAACCATTCAGAGGCGCAAAAGCTTTGGTGCCCGCGGCGCGCACCTCGGCTTCATAATCGCTGAAATCATCATCAAGCAGCGCATCCCGCGCAACCCAGAGCGCCGTGGCGCGCCCGCGCAAACTGAGCTCGCGAAGCCCGACGAGACGCATAAAGACGCTCGGCATCAAGGCTTCATATTCAACACTGGCCAGATAGGTGCTGCGCTCGCTGGTCCGCTCAAGCCGGAAATTGGTGCGCACATTTTGTACATTGGGCTTTTGCGCATTGAACACCATGTCAGCGCGCCCGCGGCCTTTTTCCATCATGTCTTCCAGCGGCACATCAGGAAAAATAGCCCGCAAGGCGCGGCTTTGCGCGACTGCCGCCGCTGCAGCTGATTGGGCAGCCACATCCAGCTTGCGGCGCGCCTGCCAGGCCATGCCGTAATCAAGCGCGGCGCCCGTCAGGAGCATGATCGGCAGCAAGATTGCGAGCGCGATCAAAATCGCATTGCCCGAAGGCCGCGACCGAAAATCTTCAACTGCCTGCGCCAGTGCTTTCAGGGACATGGCGTGACCTCATTGGCTATCCCCGATGGATCGATTGTCAATCGATCGGCCGGCACCGCCAGATAGGCCTGCGTCAGAAGGGTTTTTGCCGTGAACAAGGAATTCAAGACGCGCGGCTGGAAGCGGTACACCAATGTCACGATGAGCAAATCTTGTCCCGTAAACAGCGCCACAGGCAATGTGTCGCGTGCAGCCCCATCACCACCGGGCAAAAGCACCCCGCCACATTCGCGCAAAAATGACGCGGCGGTGAGCAAGCGTCGCGATCCCGCAGCACCGCCGTCCCATGTCCATAAAATACGGGCCCGATCGGCAAAACAATTGCTGGTGCAATTGGGATCAATCGGCACAAATCGCACATAAGTGGTTTGCACGCCGATATTCTGGCGCCACTCTGCGCCCGCGCCCGCTTGCACTTCAGGCACAAACCAGACCAGCGATGATGTGTCCTCGCTCCAGTTGAGATCACGCATCGGCGCACGACGCTGGCCCATCAGATCAGCCAGACTCTCACCGCCCGCCGTCATATGGCGGGCCAGACGGAAATAACGCTGCACCTCGGTCCCCGTCACCATCAAGGCGATGAGAAGCAGCATGATGAAAGTCGATTCAATCAGCGTCAGGCCTGACGCGTCTGCACGAAATCTGGCGAATAGAGCACGCATGTCAGCACGCCCCCGCAGCAACATCAGGACGATTGCGCAATCCAAATGCCGACACGTAATGCACATTGGCATCGACAAGCGCGCCGGCCCAAATGCGCGACAAAAACGGCACAGGAAAAGCGATCTGCAGAATGCGTGCATCCGACGGCCCGCCTGGACACCATTGCGCCTCGGAGACCTGCGTGGGCGTCAGCTTGGGGCCCGTCTGCGCGTCCGACAAATGGACGACGAACTGATCGCAAGCAACGATGGTCACTGCCGGACACAACAGGGACTGGCGAAACGAAGCCTGAGTGTAATTGCGTGGATCAATTTGTCCGCTGCGCATTTTCTCGATGAGAGCCGCACCCGCCTGATCAACCTGACGAAGTGTCAGGAAATTCGTGCCCGTGTCATAAACAAACAGAAGCGTCGCCAATAAAGGCCAAAGCGCCAGTGAAAATTCGACAAAAACAGCGCCAGCGCTGGCGCGACAAAACGCACCCCACCTCCGCCACAATATGGCTTGCCGAAACACCATCAAATTCCGTCAATCAATTAAAAACGAACTATAATCGCAGGAAACATTAAAGGAACGCATAAGAACGGTCGAGGTTCCGCAAGGGGAGCCCGGCATCCGCCCGGAAGTAGCCTCTACAAAACATGCAACGCTCTGTTGCGATTCGCAAAATGGCGTTGCGGGAGAGGTGACAAATCATCTCATGCCCGCTACCAGATAGGCATGCCCCTCAGAAAACAGATCTCGGCCTTTGTGATTGTTGGCGTTATCGCCGCAACAGCCCATTACGGGGCGCTGATTACGCTTGTGGAACTGTTCGGCTGGACGCCGGTGCCCGCCACACTCATCGGCTATTTATGCGGCGGCATCACATCCTATATCCTCAACCGCCGACATACGTTTGTGAGCAACAGAACCCACCGTGAGGCCATCTGGCGATTTATAGCGGTCGCGACGACCGGTTTTTTTGCCACTTGGGGACTGATGATAATTTTTGTCGAAAAAGCAGAG